>CACZYN010000222.1 GCA_902785445.1 uncultured Anaerovibrio sp. | reverse complement strand
AAATATTTAATATTTCTTCCAGTTCATTTTTTATAACTGTAACCTGTGGCCCGTAAATAACCTGTACACCTTTACCACTCTGCAGTACTCCCCGGGAACCACTTTCTTTAAGTAAACGCTCACTTATGAGGCTGCCATCCTTAACAGTAACTCTAAGACGGGTAGCACAGCAATCCAGTTCTTCAATATTATCCTGACCACCCAGGCCTTGAATAATCAAATCAGCCCGTTTACTTGTTTTGTCACCTGTATCACTATTCACTTCGGCATCATCCTGGGCATCGTCATCTTCCCGTCCCAAGGTTTTGAAATTGAATTTAAGAATCAGATACTTAAAGGAGAAATAATACAGGAAGAACCACGGTATACCCACCATCGGAATATACAGCCAATTGGTCTTATCGTTGCCCTGTAAAATACCAAAAAGAATCAGGTCAATACAACCGCCGGAAAAAGTTTGCCCTACAGTAATCTGTAAAATATGGGCTAACATAAATGCACAACCATCAAAGAAGGCATGGAGTACATATAACATTGGAGCAACAAACAAGAAGGAAAACTCAATTGGCTCCGTAATACCGGTCAGGAAGGAAGTCAGCCCCGCCGACAGCAGCAGACCGCCCACCAGCTTTTTCTTTTCCGGCTTGGCAGTATGATACATGGCCAAGCAAGCACCTAACAAACCAAACATCATGGTAATGAACCGACCGGACATAAAACGGGAAATACCAGTGTAGTACTGGGTTGTGTTTGGATCACCCAACTGGGCGAAGAAGATTCTCTGAGTACCTTCCACCAGCTGTCCCTGAATGACCTCCGTACCACCCAGGGCTGTAGTCCAGAAAGGTAAGTAAAAAATATGATGTAAACCAAAAGGTCCCAGCATGCGCAACACGAAGCCATATATAAGTGTACCGATATAGCCTGTGGCATCAACAAAACCACCTATGCCAAAGATGATTTGCTGGAAATGGGGCCAGATTACAAACATTATTAATCCTAAAAATATGGCCGAAAAAGATGTAACAATGGGAACAAAGCGTGAACCTCCGAAAAAGCCCAAAAATTGTGGTAATTCAATTTTATTGAAACGGGTGTGTAATATATATGTCATAATACCTACGGCAACACCGCCAAATACACCTGTTTCCAAAGTCTGAATACCCAAGGCCATGCCTTGACCAACACTGGCCAAATTATCCTCCGCCAACAATCCGGTGATTTTTAACATGGCATTTATAGTGGAATTCATAACTAATAATGCCAAAGCTGCTGATAAACCTGCTGTCCCCTTGTCTGACTTGGCCAAACCTACAGCAATACCAATGGCAAACAGAATAGCCAAATTAGCAAAAACAACATTACCAGCCGCTGCCATAACGGTAAAAACATTTTGTAACCAGCCAATATCTAAAAAGGGATAAGCCTTAATAGTGTTTGGATTGGACAGGGCACCGCCTATACCCAGCAAAATACCCGCTGCCGGCAATACAGCAATTGGCAGCATAAATGACTTACCAAACCGCTGTGCCTTGGCAAACAAGGTATTGCCCGGTTTTTGAGCAAACATATTCATTCCTTAATCCTCCTGCTTGTTCTTAACTTTCTTGTAAAATATTAGCAAACTTCGCCGTAATTAACTGCGGACGAGTTATTGCCGAACCCACAATCGGTGCATAGGCACCAGCCTGCATAACTTCACGAATATCCTCCGGAACATTGATGCGCCCCTCAGCAAATACCGGAATATCCAGATTCTCGGCTAATTTCTTTACCAGTTCCACATCCGGCCCGGTAAGCTTAGGTGAATACGGTGTATAGCCAGACAAGGTGGTTGAAATAGCGTCTGCCCCCAGCTTGGCCGCAGTAACACCTTCTTCGTAGGTAGAAATATCAGCCAAAACCAGCCGACCCGCCTCGTGAATCCGTTGAAGCAATGCTTCTATTTTTTCCCCTGCCGGACGAGGTCTGTCGGTCATATCCAAAGCAATCATCTCACAGTCAGTAGTGAGTAAATCCTCTACTTCGGTCATGGTCGGCGTAATATAAATTGGTGAATCCTCATAGTTTTGTTTGATTAACCCAATAACCGGCAAGCCAGTAACCTTTTGTATTTCCTTTATATCTTCGCTGCTTTGTGCCCGTATGGCTGCCGCGCCCCCTTCCTTGGCTGCCAACGCCATACGTCCCATAATAAATGAACTATGCAAAGGCTCATCTGACAAAGCCTGACAAGATACGATGAGCTTCCCCTTTACCTTTGAAAAAAAACTCATATACTCCCCCCGTATTATTTTTTTACTATATGAATACCGCGAATGGCAGCTGGCAGCCTGGATGCTGCCTCCTTATCCACGATAACCACAACATCTCTGTGCAATTGTAGGATAGAGGCCGGAGCTTCAGGGGTAACATCCCCACAAACAGCCTTGTACACCGCTTCAGCCTTGTTTTTCCCATTAGCCAGCAATATCACATGCTCTGCCATCATAATAGTTTTAATCCCCATGCTTATCGCATACCGGGGAACATCCTTAACACTGGCAAAAAATCGGGAGTTGGCCTGTATGGTTTCATCATCCAGCGCCACCTTGTGGGTAGTAGCAGCAAATTTTATATCTGGCTCATTAAAACCAATATGGGCATTTTGCCCAATACCCAATACCTGCAAATCTATGCCGCCTTTGGCTTCAATAAGGCGTTCATAGCGTTCCCCCTCTTCAATCATATCCTCCGCCATGCCATCGGGAATAAACACATTATCCTGGTTGATATTGATATGCTTAAAAAAGTTTTCCTGCATAAAATAGTGGTAACTCTGGGGATTTTCCGGACTCATGCCAATATACTCATCCAAATTAAAAGTCGTTACTTCGGAAAAATCCAAACCTACGGTTTTATGAACGGCGGCCAAACGCTGATACATGGAAACCGGAGTGCTGCCTGTGGCCAAGCCCAAAACACTGTTTGGTTTGAGATATATTTGACCAGCCACAATATTCGCCGCCTCCATCCCCATTTCTTCATAGGAATCAGTAATTATTATCCGCATTCCGCCTCACCACCTATTAACACATATAACATTATTATACGCCAATATAGGCTAAAGTTGTACTAATAA
>CACZYN010000221.1 GCA_902785445.1 uncultured Anaerovibrio sp. | reverse complement strand
GTGGAAGATATTCAGGATGTGGTGGAAAAGACCCTCATGGAGCAGAATTTCTATGAGGTGGCCAAGCGCTACATCATGTATCGCCAGCACCATACCAATCGGCGCGAAGCCCAGAAGCATCTCATGAACAGCTATCGGGACATTTTCTTCGCAGATGCGGTGGACTCCGATATGAAGCGGGACAATGCCAATATCAACACCGATGCCTCCATGGGTATTATGCTTAAGCTGGGAGCCGAGGGTGCCAAGCATTTTGTGGATAACTATATGCTGCCGGAGGAATTTGCCAAGGCGGACCGGGAAAACTACATTCATATTCATGACAAGGATTTTTCCCTGATTACTTTGAACTGCTGCCAGATTGACCTGTTGAAGTTATTCCACGGAGGTTTTTCCACCGGTCACGGTTTCTTGCGGGAGCCAAATTCCATTCGAGCCTACGCTTCGTTAGCTTGTATTGCTATCCAGTCCAATCAGAATGATATGTTTGGTGGCCAGTCCATTAATGCCTTTGACTATGCCATGGCTGAGGGTGTTGGCAAGACCTTCCGCAAATCTTTGGCGGAAGAGGCCTATAAAGCCTGCCTGTACCGGTTTGGTGGCAAGGACCTGTTCACCGCCAAAGCCTTCCGTCAGGCCTTTACAGAAGCCATGGACTACAGCCGTTGCCCATTTACCGATGGGGAACCAATAGCTAATGATAGCATTATCCGTGCTATTGCTGACGCTTTGGCCAAAATTTTACCACCAGCTATTATGGATACCCATCCAGATCTGACCTTGGATGGAGCCAACATTTATAAATTGGCCTGTGACGATACCACCGAGGAAACCCATCAGGCCATGGAAGCCCTGATTCATAACTTCAACACCCTCCACAGCCGGGCTGGTGCCCAGGTGCCATTCAGTTCCATCAACTACGGTATGGATACTTCTCCGGAAGGCCGTCTGGCTATGCGGGAAGTCATGAACGCCATTTGGAATGGTCTGGGCAATGGTGAAACCGCCATCTTCCCTATTTCCGTCTTCCAGTTAAAGGCGGGAGTCAACTACAATCCTGGGGATCCAAACTATGATTTGTTCCAGCAGGCCTGCAAGACCAGTGCCAAGCGCCTGTTCCCGAACTTTGTTAATGTGGATGCACCATATAACCTCCAGTACTACAAGCCAGGTAACTATAATACGGTTATTGCCACCATGGGTTGCCGTACCCGGACCATCGGTAATGTAAACGGTCCTAGCGAAGTAGGCAGCCGGGGCAATTTCTCCTTTACCACCATTAACCTGCCAAAGCTGGCTTTGGAGGCTGATGGCAACATGGATAAGTTCTGGTGCCTGTTGGATAAATATATTCAGATCAGCCATGATTATCTGCTGTTTAGACTGCAGACCATTAAACATAAGCATGTTTACAATTACCCATTCTTGATGGGCCAGGGCATCTGGATGGATAGCGACCAGCTGCGTCCATCAGATTCCATTGCTGATGTGTTAAAGCACGCCTCCTATTCCATTGGCTTCTGCGGTTTGGCAGAATGTTTGGTAGCCCTCATTGGCAAACACCACGGTGAAAGTGAAGAAGCCCAGAAGCTGGGTCTGGAAATCGTGGGCCACATTCGCCAAAAAACGGATGATTACACCAAGGAAGAAAGCATGAACTGGACCTGTTTTGGTACCCCGGCGGAATCTACGGCAGGACAGTTCCAGCAGGCTAACCGGAAGAAGTTCGGTATTATTGAAGGGGTTACCGACCGGGAGTATATGACCAACAGCTCCCATGTGCCGGTATATTACGACATTATGGCCCTGGATAAAATCCGCATTGAGGCTCCATACCATGAATTGTGTAATGCCGGTCACATTGCCTATGTAGAAATGAACGGTGACCCATCGAAAAATGTTAAAGCTTTCGAGAAACTGGTTCGGGCCATGCACGATGCCAACATGGGGTATTTCTCCATTAACCATCCGGTAGACCGGGATCCTGTCTGCGGCTACACCGGTATTATTGAAAATGAATGCCCGCACTGCAAGCGCAAGGAAGTAATCACTGGCCGTAAAGTAGTTCGGAGACCAGTAATGAATAAATAATTGCCGTCTTTATCACATAACAAAAAGCTATCGTAACTGAGCCTCTAAAATCTCAATACAACGATAGCTTTTATTTTACCATCTATTATCTTTTTTCAGTTACCAACTGGACATAGTTTTTACTGGTATCCAAATACTCAAAATCGGATTGGCCGTTATCATCAGCTATTGGTACCTGCCGGTTGAAGGCAAATAGGGTATCTCTGCTAAAGGCGTATTCCTTGGAGGTTAAATCCTCCACCGACCGATAATGGTTGGATGGCATATCCAACAGGCCACAAAGGGTATTATAAAGCATGTCATTGGTAAAATAGGCATGCTGGTGTAAGAGCAGATTGGCCGTTTCTTCCCGGTGAATTTCCCGATACTGGGGTGACAAATAAATCCACATGGGAATACGAAGAGTACTCCATTTTTTTATGGCGGGTCCATGGCCCAAATCGTAATCCTCACCATGGTCAGAGAAATACAGCATGGCCTGAAGGTTTAAATTGGCCTTGGCATAGTCAAATACCTGTCGCAGAAGTCTATCCGTAAAATAGATACTGTTGGCGTAGTCGCCTTCATTGGATTTCTCGTCAAATACCCGCTCACTCTCCGGAAAACGACACACATAACGAGCATGACTTCCTGCCAAATGAAGAATAATGAGATTGCTCTCGTTGGGGTCAATAGTGGAAAGCAAAGGCAATAACCCATCATCATATTCATTAGTAGATATTTTTACCGTATCGGCCCGTCTAGCCACCATATGTATCGGAACTTCATTAAATTGTTCCCCGATCTGGTTAGAAAACCAATAGGTCTTAAAGCCTCGTTTCTTAGCAATATCCAACAGAGACATGGAATTAATAAAGGTTATATCATTGTATTGACTGGCTTCAGTAAAGCCGGTTCCCAGGGCGATTTTGGTCAAATTATAGCAGGCATAAACCTTATCCATGATAATCATGTTGTCATCCGCTGCCATACTGGACAGCCACGGCGTGTTATTATATTTGTATTCAGGATTATATGCTTTCATATAATCC
>CACZYN010000220.1 GCA_902785445.1 uncultured Anaerovibrio sp. | reverse complement strand
GCATCAAGCTCGTAGCTCATGGCCAATGCCTGCTGGGCACCGCCACCAATACCGCCACAAATAAGTACATCAATGGAATTATCTGCCAAAAGGCCCGCCAGAGCACCATGGCCACTGCCGTTGGAGCCCACGATTTCTGAAGATACTACCTTATTGTCCTCCACCTCAAAAACCTTGAAGTTCTCAGTCTTGCCAAAATGCTGGAAAACATTACCATTATCATATGTTACCGCGATTCTCATCTATTAAAGCACCTCTTTTAAAATATATAACTCGGTGGGAGATATGCTCACCACCTGTTGTAGTTTGTTTTCACCCCCACCTAAAGAGGAGGGGGACATCTTCACTTCGTTATAATGGTCATATTATTTACTCCATAAAATCATGCAATAACTCTTTAGGCTTAATATCCTTATGCCGATATCTCCTGCGTCCTTTGGTAACTTCTCCATAATCTATGGCTTCAACAGGGCATATGTGTAAACATCCCAGACACTCCACACATTTATGCTGCCACACCGGATATCCATCTGGACGCACTATATTATTTTTAGGACAAATACGCTGGCACATACCGCAGGAAGTACACTTTTCTGTGTTACAGGATAATTCCTCATCTATCGTTTCTTGCCGTTTTCGCCAATCTTCGTGGTAACGCTGGCACATATTCCTTAAAACCTGCCAGGTATCATGATGATCATTTTGGGCTATAGCTTTGGCTATACCTTTAAGTTTACTTTCAGCAAACCATGCCCTGATGATGATACGCCACTGAGCAGCGGTATCCCTATAAGGAAGATAGTTTGACACCAAACGAAGGAACCAGGCACCATGCAGCTGCCGTCTTTTCTTTGCCATAATCTCGTTCATATCCAAAAAAGGTCTGCCCCAATAAGGTACACCACATGTAGCGATGGCAAAGAGATATGGCGAATCCTTGAAAGAAACTTTCTCCAAGAATTCTTCCACCTGCATTGGCAAAGAGAAATAATGCATAGGAAACACAAAGCCTACCTTATCCGCCTGTACCTCAAAGCTGCCACTGTTCAGTTCTTCCGGTATGGAACGAAGCTCCACATCCGGCAACCTCTCCTGAAGAAATCTCGCCACATAAAGGGAATTTCCCGTAGATGAATAATAATAAATAACCGTACTAATCGTTTCCGCCCCCTCATAATATTTTTGGATAATAATCAACCCGCACAAATCTATAGTTCTGTTCAACTTCCAGATACTGATTTATTTAGTTATAATACCGAGTTAAACCAAAGCCCTATCCAGTTGGCATTAGAGTGAAGTCTTTAAAATCAATATTAAAATATTCAGTACTTTCCTAATTCAATAAGAACTGCCAGGTAATACTGTTTTCATAATCTCCGTATTTTTTATACCACCATTCCAAAAAAGCACAGGTATCCTCATCCCTGGCCAACAGGTCATCTCCTCCAAATACATCATTCTTTTTCAGAAATTATCCTTGTTCTCTGCGTAAACCTCCGGCAAAATGGCCGCTAAATTGGTAAACTCTTTTATATTGTGCGCAAATAAGCCTTTGGATATTTCCACAGGAACATGCGCACCATCGGGCAAAGTACAACTGATTTTTCCATCAATTATGCCATAACCAATCCAAAAACGGGAACACAGCTTCACACCATCCTGATATGGAAACCATTTGTGTGTCATAGCCGCTGCACAGGGGCCATCACCGATACCACAAACAAGCGAGGCACAGAATTTCTTGCCAATAAGGGATGTATCAAAGCCAAATTCAGCGGGACTTTTGAAGCAAATCTTCAGGAAGCTAGGGCCACCGCCCACATCCTCCAAAATATAATGATTGACTCCCCATGTTTTCTCGTTGATAGGCACATTAGGGTTGCAAACATAGTCCGGTTTGTCGGCACGAGCAAAATAATGATCCTCAGGATCCCAAATCTTGTAACGCAAATCCGAGCCTACACTGTGCCACGGAAACCACCAGTCAAGCATTTCTACAGTGACATCCGGCATATATGTTTCATTGCAGACAAAACCAGTGCCATTTGTCGCCGTGCCATATCCGACTTGGGCATAATCATTGTCCCTTCCTTCCAGATAAAGGTTTTTCTCTTCGAAAGGAACAGCTGATTTATTTTGAGGAGCATCCAATAGAGCTAATTTTTCAGCAGGAATTTTTGCCATATCCCACTCATAGAATTTGAAATACGATAGTACCTTTTCCTCTTTACTCACTCCTACCTTTTTACCTGAAAAAAGTTTCATGATAATTTCCTCCCTGTTATACATAGATAGATACACTTATAGTCTTTTCGCTTTCCGAGTCATACCGTCTCGCAGTTCTTGCCATAATCACTGCCAACAAAGCATTTGGACTCCCGTTATATTCATAGCAACACTGCATAAGTTGCTGTTCTGACAGTTTTATATAACGAGCTTTAAGATGTCCCCCACTTCTTTAGATGGGGGAAAACAAACTACAACAGCTGGCGAGCATATCTCCCAGCTCGTTGCGACGCGAAGCTAGTCCTTTAGGGAAACGCTAATTGGAAGATTTTTCTTCTAAAGAAGAAAAATTTGAACAATGGCGTTATAATGGACTTGCTGACTTGTGTCCGTTCGGTCATTCAGTCGATAAAAATCCTTTGTTGTCTGGTTTGTATGGGGTAGTTCCCTAACCGTATCGTAATCATTTTCTATATTATTCCTTCTTTTTCCAAAAAAATCACAATTTATTTATCACCAATTTTCAAATCGGCGATTCATATTCAATTCCCTCATTTGCTTCATCTCCTCATCGGATAGCGCAAAATCAAAAACATCGGCATTTTCGGCTATATGCTGCGGATTGCTGGAACCAGGAATAGCGATATAGCCATCCTGCACCTGCCAGCGTAACACAATTTGAGCAGATGTCTTGCCGTGCCGATGGGCGATTTCCTTGATGGTTGCATTTTGAAACACTTTCTGCGTGTTGCCCCTGCCACCAAAGGGATACCATGACTCTACAATCACACCGTATTTCCGCAGGTATTCCTGCAATTCTTTGTTTTGGTAAAAGGGATGATTCTCGTTCTGCACAACAGCAGGAACTATTTCAGCAATGCGGTTTATCCGCTCGAAGGCTTCAGGAGTGTAATAGTTGGAAATA
>CACZYN010000219.1 GCA_902785445.1 uncultured Anaerovibrio sp. | reverse complement strand
AAGCCACGTTATTATACAGACAGCTCCGAACACAACTGCCAATATTAAATTACGCTGCCTGGTTGAAGCATACGCCGATTCTCTCGTATGTAAATCCGCCATATACACTCTCCTTGTTACATGTATTACCCAAACTCTAAAAAATATCCTTCCTTATTTCCCTTTAAAAACAGGAGGGCGTTTTTCTGAGAAGGCCTTTATCCCCTCCTGGAAATCCTCTGTTCCCAGCAACATTGCCATAGCCATGGATTCGTAGGTCAAGGTTTCATCCAGTGTAGCGCCATAATTATTAATTTCCTTTTTCATCATGGCCAGGGCCAATGGTGCTGCCCCAGCGATCTGCTTGGCAACAGCCATGGTTTTTTCTTTAAGTTCCTCCGGAGGAAATACATTATTTACCAAGCCCAAGGAATGGGCTTCTTCGGCAAGCAATGGACGAGCAGTAAACATCAATTCCTTTGCCTTAGCCAGGCCAACGGTCTTAGCCAGGAAATAATATCCTCCACAATCTGGTGCCAATCCTATGTTGGCAAAACTCTGGATAAATTTTACCCCCCGGGCAGCGTAACACAGGTCACAGGCAATAGCTATATTAAAGCCTGCCCCAGCTGCTACGCCATTAACCATGGCTATAACAGGCTTGGACATACTGCTGATCAGTTTAACCACCATTCCAGCCTGGGCCACAAAATTACGACGTTCATCGGTAGTTTTTAATTTATCAAGGGATGGCAAATCACCACCTGCACAAAAGCCCCGTCCTTCACCTGTAATTACCACAACCCGGACATCCGAATCATGCTCAGCGAAATGCAATTTTGCCAACCATTCATTAATAAGCTCCAAACTCATAGAGTTGAGGCTTTTAGGCCGGTTTAAGGTTAAAAGAGCGACTCCCTCGCACTTTTCATATTTAACAATTTCCTCGGACACAGATACCCCTCCCATCAATAAATCTACAATCTAACTACTATGGACGATACAAAACACTTAAAATTTGCTCAACGCCGGGCCATTCAGGTAATCGCAACAATCTCCCTGCTGAAATCCCTGCTCCTGCATTTGGCGAATGATACCGTCACGGATTTTGAACCAACCTGTGGACCAATTGCTAAAGAGGGTATTTTCCGCCGGAGCACGGCCGATTATCCGTTGTAAAACAATTTCCGGAGCCAAATGACGCAAAAACAAAATCACCCGTTTTTGGTATTCATCCCGGCCAATCATCGTCAATTCACCCGCCGCGTACTGCTGAGCCATAACCGTCCCTTTTACAATATACAGGGCATGCAATTTTACCTGATCCAGCTTCAGGGCAGACATAATATGGGCCGCTTCAATGGCATCCCGATCCGTATCCCAGGGCAAATTAAGTATCAGATGCGCACAAGTTTGAAGACCATATCTTTTTACCCGTAGGACTGCATCAATAAACTCCGCCAGACTATGCCCCCGATTAATCTTATCCAGCGTAAGGTAATTTACTGACTGTAGCCCCAGCTCCACACAAATATCAATTTGGTAGCGGTCGGCAATTTCCTTCATGACCTGCAAATAATCATCCCGAATACAGTCCGGCCGGGTGGCAATATAGACGGCCACCACGCCCTCTGCCTTGGCCGCTTCCTCCAAGTAACCGACAAAACGCTCCAACGGCAAATAAGTGTTACTGAAATTCTGCAGATAAGGGATGAACTTTGTGGCCTTGTATTTGGGTGCAATATGCTCCTTGTTGGCGGCAATCTGTTCTGTTACCGTCATGGTATCCGGCAAATTTTCGTAGCCGGTACCAATCTCGCCACAAAAGGTACAACCGTTAACCCCACAATTACCATCCCTATTGGGGCAACTTACAGGTAAGGCTACGGGTAACTTGTATGTCTTCTCCCCATAGCGGTTTAACAAATATTCCGAAAATGTATTATATACTGGCTTGTTTACTAAACCCATATTAATTATTCCACTACCTATCCTTTATCATCATCGAGCTATTCCCTGCCACAACGATTCTGGTACTTCCTCTCTGGTCAAAAAGCCATGAACCAGGGTGTAATACTCCGGCAGGTGGTCACTGCTCCAGAGGATGTCTATATTGAATAGATCCTTGGTTAATTCCACGATAGTAAAGCCAAAGGCATCTATTGCATAACGTAATTTATCCGGCTGCCGACAGATGCCTCCATCCTTTCGGGTGCATTCCTCGCACAGATTGCAGGCCGTAGCTGATAACGACACACTGCCAGGAAGCTTGTCTTCCAATTGGCGAAGTTTTGCATCCACATCCAGTTTAACGGCGGACATTATTTCCCATCCCATTGCCTTAATTTTCTCCGGAGTGTCTTTTTGCTTGATCAGCTCGCTGTCCAATTCTATCTTGGAGCATACCAAATACACCCAGGCATATTGCCCTAAAAAGGCCTCCTCATCAATGGATAAAGGAGGGCAGGACCATTTTTTTCCATATCTTGGGCAATGTTTACAATAGCCAAGATGTTTTTCCCGGTCCTGGTATTTATCCCGTATAACCTGCATCGGCAAGTATTTTACATGTGTTTTTACTGTATAATCCATCATTTTTGTCCTTTGAACTGCTCCTGCCATTTTGGCAGCCCGTATTACTCTGTCTTCCAGTCTCGTATCTTCCATGATCTGGGCACACAGTTTGCCCATACACTCATGCCGAAAACTGTCATTGCTTACACTGGCATTATATTCCAAGCTGCTTTGTCTTACTCAATTTAAACAGTAGGAAAAGGCTTTAACTCCAACATAAACTGCTAATATCCGGGAAGATTTTAACAAGAAAACAAAGGCATGCTTCGGAGAAATTCGATACTATAAAGGCAGACAGATCCCCCATAGCAACGAAAGGATGTTTTTCATGAAAAGAAATTATTACTTGGACTGCCTGCTTTTCACCAGCGGTATTATTTGTATTGTTACCGGCTTAATGTTGGATTTTCACTTAATTTCAGGTGGAAAAGAAGTCAGAAGTCTCTATAAACATATACACATATATAGCGGTTATTTTATGGGAATTGCCCTGATAATACATCTGCTTTGGCACAAAGGGTGGATTTCCCAAGCCACAAAACAAATCTTAGGCCGTAAAAATACCAACATAACAACCTGATTTATAAGTACTACTTTTTCTGCACCAGCTACTTTGCTTCCCACAAAAACTTTTTCCGAACAGCAAACAAT
>CACZYN010000218.1 GCA_902785445.1 uncultured Anaerovibrio sp. | reverse complement strand
TGGCAGGTATTGAAAAGGGAGCAAATGAAAACATTTGGGGACGAAGTATAGAACGGGCCAATGAGCAGCTATGTGCCAATAATGAGGAATTGATGTTTGTAACGGTTTTCTTTGCTGTCATAAACATAAAAACTGGTGAAATAACCTATGTGAATGCTGCTCATAATCCACCACTAATAGGGCGTAAACAAGATGATGCAATGCATTGGGAATTCCTGAAGAAGACTAAGAAAAATAACTTAATGGGTGTTAATGAACTGGCTTCCTATAACGAAGAAAAGTTTAAGCTAAATCCGGGGGATATGATTTTCCTCTACACAGATGGTGTAACAGAAGCAATGGACAAGGAGAACAAGCTCTATGGTGGAGAACGTTTACTGGCTACAATGCAATCTGTTGGTACCAGCGATAAATCAGTAAAAGAAATACTGACGCTTATACGTGAAGATGTCGATCAGCATGTGGCTGATGCAGACCAATCTGATGACATAACCATGTTGGGCATCCGTTTCTTGGGGTGAGACTATGATAATTAATAAGCTGAATTTCCAATGGCGTTTTTTTCTGATGCTGTTTGTGGCCGGTCTGTTATCCTTTATAATTTTAGGCATTTTCTCCTTATGGGGACTGTATGACGCGCGGCAGGAAGCCATGGATAATGGACTTGATATGGGGTTGGACGCAGGACAGTCCATGGAACAAATTACGGTTGAACTGGCACAGAAACAATTGCTGGCTCAAGCACAGGAAAAGGCCAATTACGTGGATAACGAAATGGCTGCCATCAAAGAGGATACAGAGTATGTGGCTTATATAATGGAACGAATATTAGCGCATCCAGAAGAACATCAGCCTTTTCAGGTCAAGAATCCACAGCTGGAGGTAATAAACAGTGGAGATGTTTATCTTTATTACGCTCCTGCTATCCGTAATCAGGAAGCCATAAATAGATTGTCCTCTGAAATAAATGCAACATCCAGAATAGCTAATACATTGGAAAATATGGTTGGTTTTTATAAAGATTACCAAGGTTCCTTTCTTGTAGCTTCAAAAAATGGATATATGTTCTGTTCGGATGTATTGACTGATGGAAGTAAATACGTAGATTTCCCACAGGATTTTTTTGCGACCTACGATCCCAGGAATCGTTCATGGTACAAGCTTGGTGAAGCAAGTGGCAAAGCAACGGTAACAGATATATATTACGATACCAATGGTTATCCAGCCGTAGGTTACGTTGTACCTTACAAAAATAATGGTGAGTTTTATGGAATAGTGGCATTTAATTTCAGTCTTAGCTCAATTTATCAGGTTATTAAAGATAAAGGTATTTATACGGATGGTATCAGTTTCGTATTAACTAATGAAGGCAAAGTTGTCCTTTCCTCAGAAACCACTGGTACATTAAAAGCTTCCACAGATAGCAGCGATTTAAGAAAATCTACAGAACAAACATTGGCTGCTCAGGCGGAAAAGATGGTGGCTGGTGAAAGTGGTATGTCTGCAATAACGGTGGATGGAACAGACTATTATTTGGCTTATAGTCCTATCCCTTCAATCGGTTGGAGTGTAGGAACCCTCATAAAGGCCTCGGAGGTTATCGCCCCAGCTCAGGCTTCCAGTAAAGTAGTACTGTTACAGGGCGAAAACTTTGCCACAACCATGGAGACATTTTATAATGAAAATATTTGGCGCATGCTGGTATCATTGTTGGTTATTTTGCTTGTATTATCAGTGGTCAGCCAGTATACTGCCAAAAACTTTGTCCAGCCGATTTTACAGTTGACTAATGGAGTAGGAGAAATAGCCAAAGGCAATCTGGACAAAAAACTTGATATTCAAACTGGTGATGAATTACAGGAACTATCAAATTCTATAAATCATATGTCCGAAGAATTAAAAAAATATATGTCTAATCTGGCACGGGTGACAGCGGATAAACAGCATATAGCCACGGAATTGTCTTTGGCCCATGGTATTCAGACGGGAATGTTGCCGAAAATTTTTCCTAAGTCTATAGAAAACTATGGCATTGAACTGTATGCAACTATGGAAGCAGCCAAATCTGTTGGGGGAGATTTTTATGATTTTTATCCCCTGGATAAGGAACATATGGCTATTACTATGGCTGATGTGGCAGGCAAAGGCGTACCAGCTGCTCTATTTATGGTAATTGCCAAAACAATTTTAAAAAATAATGCCTTGGCATTGATGAACTCCGATATGGAAGGAGAAAATAATTGGTCTGAGGTTTTACGTTTAACTAACCAACAATTACTGGAAAATAACGATGAAATGATGTTTGTAACAGTCTTTTTCGGAGTACTCAATACCCGAACCGGTGTATTTACATACGTTAACGGTGGTCACAGGGCGCCATTGGCAGGCTGTTTTGTTGCAGGTAAAATGGAATGGGACCTTATTCCGGTGGAAAAGAAAGGTAATGTTCTTGGAATAATTGATGAGGCAGTTTATGTAGTTAAACATTCACAATTGAATCCAGGGGAGATGCTTTTTTTCTACACTAATGGTGTAACTGAAGCTATAAATAATAATAAAACAACTTATTCCATGACACGCCTTTTGAATACCTTGGAACATATGGAAACCACCACTATCTCAGTGGAAGATATCTTAAAAAACATTCAGGCCGATATCGCCGAATTTACTGATGGTGAAATTCAGGCCGATGATATTTCCATGTTGGGAATTCGCTATCAAGGCAAGATAAATTAATATGAGACTATATAATTAGGCACCTTATCCAAAAAATAAGGTGCCTATTCATTTTACAGGAATTTCACGTTTTCTGCCGAAAATTATAATTGATAGATAAAATTGTAAAAAACCGAGTGGTTTATTGTAAGCTGAAAGACTCTTTAAAGGCTTCAAACAGCTGTAATATTACGAGTTACTGATCGTATGTTATTTAGGGATATTATATGAAATTAGTAGACAATATTGATCTCATTGCTGAGGATGGAAAAGGATTTGCCTATTTCAGTGGCCCTAACGTCAGAGAGGTTTTGGATGGGGCCACCTTTTTCGGCCGTAATGCCCTGCCTGTTAATGGCTGGGAAAATGGTGCCTTTGAGGGACAACATATACAGTTAAGTGGCATGATGAGCCATAGAGATTACAGCAATTTCACTTCTTTTTTTGAGACGGAGCTGGCTGTAATGCAGGATATAGGCTGCTTCAAGTCC
>CACZYN010000217.1 GCA_902785445.1 uncultured Anaerovibrio sp. | reverse complement strand
GTTGGCTGCCAACATAGAAAAAGGCAAGCTGTTTTGGGGCAACCGGGCCGACGATCTGGTTTATCAAATAATTTTTAATGCCAGCTGGGATGCTGTGACTATACATAATTAATTCATGAAGGGTGTTGTAGTTTTTGATGAAGGGTAAACGACTGTTTTTTCTGGATAATCTGAAGATGTTTATCATCAATCTGATGATTATTTTCCATTTGGCCATGTGCTATATGGCTTATGCACCAGAGTGGTGGTACGTTGTGGATAAGGACCACTCGGATTTATTTTTTACCCAGTTTATTTTGTGGGCGGATATTTTCATCATGCCAGTCATGTTCTTTGTGGCAGGCTACTTTGGCATCATGTCCTTGAAAAAGCACGGGGACAGCAAATGGTGGAAGGGGCGTATTAAGCGCATTACCATTCCGTGGATTGTGGGTGCGGCCCTTTTTGCGGCACCTACTTCCTATCTGACATTGTATAGCCGGAATGTTCCCATGGATTTTGCAACTTTTTGTAATACCTTGTTTTTCTTTAATCCGGAAACCGGTGGCTCCGGGGTGTTCTTCTCCCACGTGCAGTATTGGTACCTGGGGATTTTAACTGTGCTGTATCTCTTTATGTATTTGTACAGCAAACTGGATAAGGGGTTGTTGGAGCAATGTGCTCCAACGGAGCCGGGCAAGCCTCTCCTGTGGGGCTTGGCTGCCATGATTTTTTGCAACATTGTGGCCACTAACATCATTACCGGCAACGATGATTTGTGGATTCATTTGAGTTATTTTTTGGTGCTGCAGCCATGTCGTATATTGCTCTATGTGGTGTTCATCTTCCTGGGGGCTTATGCCTGGAAGCATCAGTGGTTTGCCGAGGAGGGCTACAAGCCTTCGGCAGCCAAATGGGTGCCCTTTTTCCTGATTGCTACTATGGCTTATCCGGTATGGGCTATTTATGGCCGCTTCGTGGTAGCAGATCCTATTCAGTTTGTGCTAATTAAGGCCTTTTTCCAGACTGCACTGCTGATTACGGCGGTATTTGGCCTGTTGGGCCTGTTCAGCCGGTTTTTGGACAGCACCAACAAATTCTGGGGAGAAATGGCGGCCAATTCCTACACCATGTACTACTGCCATATGCAGATAGTATTCCCAGTGGCCTATTTCCTGCTGCCTATCGATTTGCCGGCGGGAGCCAAGTGGCTTATGGCTTGTGCTATCGGCCTGTTCCTTACCTATTGCGTAAGTAAGCTGCTGCTGTTCCTGCCATGCTTTGCTGACAGCAAAAAAGCGAAGGTTTCGCAATAAATATGTATAGAAGACTGTTATCATTTTTATGGTAGCAGTCTTTTTTGTTCGTAAACTAAAAAAAGCACCTGATAAAAATATCAGCTGCAACAATTTTAGTGAAGTATTTCTCTTAGAGAAACGACTTCACCAGGGTTCTTACTTCGCCCATTGCTACCTTTGGTGCCAATACGCATGGAATAGCGGCGGCGATGGCAAACAACCCAATCATTGAGAACAACATATTGATGTCGGTCAATGTTATCCCTCCTTTGAACCATATTCAGTTTTATTTTTCTGCCGAAAAAATTTAACTTCGCCTAGTCTATACTATGCTATAATTATTGTCAAGAATAAATTTTAAAAATTTTGGTGGTGGTACCATGGATTTTGAATTTGATCTGGTTTTGTTGGCCCGACTGGCCATGTCCTGTATCTTGGGTGGTATTATTGGCTTTGAGCGGGAGTCCAAGAATAAATCGGCGGGGCTGAGGACCAACGTGTTGGTGTGCCTGGGCTCCTGTCTGATTATGATTTTATCCCAGGATATTTACGGTGACGTAGAGGGAAAGACCAATGCAGATCCAGCCCGGCTGGCAGCCCAGGTTGTGAGCGGTATCGGTTTCTTGGGAGCCGGTGCCATAATGAAGGAGGGCTTGAATGTTACTGGTCTGACTACGGCGGCCTGTTTGTGGGTAGTTGCCGGGGTTGGTTTGGCGGTGGGCGCTGGAAATTATACTGAGGCCATCGCCACCACGGTATTTGTCTTTATCGTGTTGGAAGTATTAGCCAAGATGGATTCCTTTTTGTCTATTGATAAGCATATTTCCGCCAAGCTGATTATAAAGAATGAGCAGAATACTCTGCCCCAGGTCTATAATTCCTTAAAACACCATGATGTGAAGATAAAAACGGCGAAAATAAAAGAGCCCGACTCCTTGGAAGAGAAGGGCCAGGCTCTGGTACTGCTGGATTTAATCAATACCAAAAACGTGAACGAGTCAATATTGGTAAGCGATTTATATGCATTGGATGATGTGGTCAGCGTAGAGTTTGATTAATCTTACTCCCGCTTTTCACCAGGAATATCCATAATGGCGGTGGCACCCCGCTGTCCGGTGCGGATGCGGACGGCATCAGTCAGCTCGTACACAAAGATTTTTCCATCGCCAAACTTGCCTGTGCGGAGTACTCGCTGGGCCACCTCTAATACCTTTTCAACTGGAACCTCGCAAACGACGGTTTCCAGTTTTATTTTTGGCACAAGATTTATATCATATTTTTTGCCACGATATACTTCCTCGTGGCCTTTCTGCAAGCCACAGCCAAAGACCTGACTGACGGTCATGCCCAGGACACCGATCTCATTAAGGGCACTCATTAATTCATCCAGCTTATTGGAGCGGGTGATTATTTCTATTTTGGTCATTTTCATAGTATCACCTTAACCTTTCTCCGCATTAGCCTGCAAAACAGTATTGGCCAGCATTTCACTGGAATCCTCGAAGCTGCCTAATATTGGGCTGCCGCCCAGAATGGACCGGGCATAGCCCCGTTCACCATGCTCAACAATATCCAGACCGGTAAGTTCCTCGGCCTCGGATACCCGGGTTTCGGTAACGGCGCTGACAATGCGGTAGAGGATGTAAGTACCAACTACGGCCAAAACACAAGCTACTACAATGGAAATGAGCTGAGCGATAAAGAGATTGGTTTCACCATAATATAAACCATTGGCTCCTGCCGGATTGATTTCGGTGGTGGCCCAGATACCGGTGGCAATTGCACCCCAGGTACCGCCTACACCATGTACACCGAAGGCGTCGAGGGCGTCGTCATAGCCCAGCTTTTCCTTCAAGACAGCTACGGCGAAGTAGCAGACCACGCCACCTACCAACCCAATGATAACGGCTGGCATTGGGGCTACGAAACCTGCGGCTGGGGTAAT
>CACZYN010000216.1 GCA_902785445.1 uncultured Anaerovibrio sp. | reverse complement strand
CACGGAGCACCGGTGAATATCGGCGATCCGGAGAAACTGGGCATAAAGTATGTTTTGCAGCCTGATTATGGTGATCCGGTGGAATTCAAGCCAGGAGAGATACCGGTATTTTGGGCCTGCGGTGTGACTCCTCAGGCAGTGATTGAGCACGCCAAGTTGCCATTGGTCATCACCCATGCACCGGGCTGTATGTTTATTACCAACAAGCTGAACAGTGAAATTAATGATTTCCTGGAGAGCAAAAAGCAGGGCAACTAAGGCAAGCAAGGAAAGTAAGGAAGTGTTAGTATGGCTTTTTTCAATAAACTGGACAGTATTATGCGGGAGGACCCGGGGAAAAGAGGACTGATTCCATCGCTGCCAGCCAATCCAGTAGCAGAGCTGAATGAGGCGTTAGAGGGCGCCCAGCGGGTGATTTTGCTGACGGGCTTTCCAATCCGGCTGGCGGATAACAGCTACATTGGGGAAACAGATGGGCCACTGGGTACAGCCAATATTGCGGCTGCCTTTGAAAAGCTGGGGGTGGAGATACTTCCTCTGACTGATGAGGAGGGCTTTAAGCCCTTTGCTGCGGCCTTGAAAGCCGTTGGCTGTCAAACGGCACCAGTGTTAGTTCCCACCGATAACACCCATGAATTTATTCGGCAGCAGCTGGATGAATTTAACCCTACCCATGTCATTACCCTGGAGCGGCCAGGGAAGGCCCAGGATGGTCATTATCACAATATGCGGGGGCTGGTAATTGACGATATGCTGGCCGATACCACCATTATTATTGAGGAAGCCAAAAAACGGGGCGTTACCACCATTTCCGTGGGGGACGGTGGAAATGAAATCGGTATGGGAGCCTTAAGTGACGCTATTGAGGCCAATGTACCCCATGGGGAGGAAATCTGTGCCAGAGAATGTGCCCAGGTGCCGGTGGTCAGCGGCGTGTCCAACTGGTGGGGCTGGGGCATAAGTGCCCTCCTATCCCTAAAACACGGTCAAAATCTTCTCTCTGACGATGAGCTGGAAATGAAGATGATAAATGAGGTAGTGGCGGCCGGCAGTGTGGACGGCTGTACCAAGGAAAATGTCACCACTGTGGATAATCTCGCCATGGAGGTGCATCTGGATATTCTGAACAAGGTGCGCGCTGCCCTGGCCGAAGAAATGGGCTGAAATTGGGGGCTGCTTTGGCAAAGGGGGACAAGGTGACCCTGCTCCATGCCGAAACCCTGACAGGGTACAATACGATTGAGCAGACCACGGAGATCACAGTGCCGGAAAATATCGCCACGGTCAACACCTATAAATTTGATGTCACCAGCGACACCAACAATATATACGCCACCAATACGGAGGCACCTCCTGATGAAAGCGGCGGTAATGAGGCTATGGAAAATACAAAATCCATAGCAGAGACCAAGGCAGCCACCACTACCTTCATTAATGCGGGGGGCGGATATGCTGGCTTCCCAAGGCTTTGAACAGGCGGCCAATGCCGTTGCACCGGATGCAGCGGCCCAGTCCCAAAGCGGCTTTACTCCATTTGCGGCCTTCGGCGGCTCCAGTATGCGGCAGTACTCCGAGCCCAAGCGTGAAAGGCAACAGCGGTATGCTGGAGCTGGGCTGGCAGGTAAAACCGGGCAATGGACCCCTGACCCTTGACCTTGGTCTCAACGGCTGGGTTGGAAAGCAAAGGGGTGGCAGCGTGCGACTCGGCGCAACCTGGAGCCTCTAAGAAGTATACATCGGTAGCGTGTCCGTGGCTTGGCACTTTTAAAACTTTCTACTAGACACGGGGAAATCCTTTTCGGCTTCATCGCTACGTCCAAATCAACATGCACTTTTATTTACGGCATCCCCAAAGGCGACAGAGCACCCTCCGGGTACTAGGAGCAGAGCTCCGTCGTCGATACATGTCGGTGGATAAAGGATTATGTCCCATGCTGAGTCTGCGACGCACGGACTCCGCTCTTGCAGGCGAAAAGTTTCCCCCGTGTCCATAAGTATAGAGTCAAATCAATATTCAGTAACGATACTGTACGGGGCAGGGGATGGTTGGATATAGCGATAGAGCCCGTTACGTTAAGAAATCTTTTACTTGCTGTTCTCCTGTTTTAGCGAGAAAAATTAATGTTTGAAGGTCGTGAGTTTTAATTTTTCCGCTATATGTTAAGGGCAAGGAAAAGTTTTAGTGACGGGACTCGTGCTATAGACGGCCGTCACCTGCCCTATGAATAATATTGACTATGTGCTATGTAGAAGAACAAAATTCCCCGTGTTTTGACGAGTCCTAAAGTTATTTTCACCTGCGATGGATACATTGTATCTGTTGCAGGTGATTTTTCTTCGGTGGTTTAAATTAGCTTCATATTATGGTATAATTTTCCATGTGTGTTTTTAAGAAATCTATATCAAATATATGATTTGGATGGTGATAAAATGAAGGTTACTAAAAAGGATATGGAAAATGTAGCAGTACTGTCCCGTCTGGATATTCCTGCTGACAAGGAAGCTCAATACACCCAGCAGCTCAACGATGTGCTGGAGTATTTTGACAATTTGAGCGCCGTTAATACCGATGACATTAAGCCACTGGCCCACGTATTGCCTATCAGCAATGTGTTCCGTGAGGACGTGGTGAAGGAATCCCTGGACCGGGATTTGGCCCTGTCCAATGCGCCACTGAAGGAAGATGGCTATTTCAAGGTTCCAAAGGTATTGGAAGACTAAATTAGGAGGCAGCACTGTGAAATTATTTGAACAGCCAGCACATGTCCTGCATGACATGCTTGTTAATAAAGAAATAACCTCCCTGGAGCTTACGGAAGCTGTTTTGGCCCGTATTGATGAGGTGGAGGGCGATGTTAAGGCTTATTTGACTATTACCCGTGATGAGGCTATTGCCCAGGCTAAGGCCGTGGATGAGAAGATTGCCAAGGGTGAGGCCATTTCTTTCTTGGAGGGTATCCCTGGGGCCATTAAGGATAATATCTGCACCAAGGGTGTAAAGACTACCTGTGCATCCAAGATTTTGCAGAATTTCGTTGCGCCTTATGATGCAACGGTTATGACTAAGCTTAAAGAACAGAATCCGGTTATTATTGGTAAGGCCAACATGGATGAGTTTGCCATGGGCGGTTCCACAGAGAATTCCGCCTTCCAGAAGACCGGTAATCCATGGAATACGGACTGTGTTCCAGGTGGTTCCTCTGGTGGTAGTGCTGCTGCTGTGGCAGCTGGTACTGCGGT
>CACZYN010000215.1 GCA_902785445.1 uncultured Anaerovibrio sp. | reverse complement strand
TTCCGATAAACTTTAAGCGCTTCTGTGCTAAAATGTCTATCAAGTCCTCGGCTATACAGTATGAGAACGATGATATGATGAGGGTGATCCACGGCGATGATTACGCTATCGCCTGCTGCGTATCGTCAATGGTGGTAGGTAAGGAAATGCAGTTCTTTGGCGCAAGGGCTAACCTTGCAAAATGCCTGCTCTATGCTATAAACGGCGGCGTTGATGAGCGCCTCGGTATTCAGGTGGGCCCCAAGTACCGCCCTGTGGAAGGCGATTACCTCGACTATGATGATGTAATGGAAAAGTATAACGATATGATGGAGTGGCTCGCAGGGCTTTATGTAAACACCCTCAACGTTATCCATTATATGCACGATAAATATTGCTATGAGAGGCTGCAAATGGCTCTCCACGACAGAGATGTCAAGAGATATTTTGCAACAGGTATCGCAGGCCTCTCGGTAGTTGCCGACTCGCTCTCGGCTTTCAAGTACGCTAAGGTCAAGGGTAATAGATGTTGCAAAGAATGTAGCAGTTGACTATGAGGTCGAGGGTGACTTCCCGAAATACGGAAATAATGACGATAGGGTCGACCGTCTTGCAGTCGATCTTGTCAAGAACTTTATGGAAAAGATCAAAAAGCACCACACCTACCGTGACAGCGTTCCTACAATGAGTATATTGACGATAACCTCAAATGTCGTTTACGGCAAAAAGACCGGCAATACCCCCGACGGCAGAAAGATCGGCGTTCCGCTCGCCCCGGGTGCTAACCCGATGCATGGGCGTGATACTCACGGCGCTGCGGCTTCGCTCGCATCAGTTTCCAAGCTGCCCTTTAGGCACGCTCAGGACGGTATCTCGAATACCTTTAGCATTATTCCCGATGCTTTAGGTAAGGACGATAAGGTGTTTGTCGGCGATATAGATATAGAATCTATCGCAAAGGAGCTTGGCGGCGATGGGAATGATTGCTAAAAAGGAAGACGACGGCAAGGTAGATGAGCTCGTCGAAATGATAGATAGGCTTATGTCGCAGGGCTCGGGCTCTTTGGTTGTCAATATCGACGAAAATAGTGAGGGCATAAGCGTAAGCACAGCAAATTCCAAGGACTGCGCCACCGGGCAGAGCGCCTGTATGCAGAAAAACGGATATACACTCGGGGGAGAGCAGTCCGGTCATATTATTTTCACTGATTATAATACTACTGGCGATGGTCCGGTGACGGCTATTCAGGTATTGTCGGCCATAAAGCGCAGCGGTAAAAAGGCTTCCGAGCTTAATGAAATGATGGTAAGCTATCCGCAGCTGTTGGTTAACGTAGCTGTAAAGACCAAGGATGGCTGGGAAGATAACGAAAAAATCAAGGCAGCCATTAAGGCCGGTGAGGCCGAGCTGGGCAGCGAAGGTCGTATTTTGGTTCGTCCATCCGGCACGGAACCACTCATTCGTGTAATGGCTGAGGGCCCAGATCAGGCGGCATTGGACAAGATTTGTCATGCTATTGCTGATGTGGTGGTAGCTGAACAAGGAGCCAGATAATGAAACAGGCTATTGTGGTCACCAGCTTTGGGGTTTCTGACCAAAGTGTGAAGAAAAAATGTATAGATTCCGTGATTGAAGATGTACGGCGGGAATTTCCCAATTTTGCTGTTTTTGAGGCTTGGACCTGTCATTTTCTGATTAAGAAGCTGGCCAAGGAGGGGATTAAATATGGGACTTTGGAAGCTGTTCTGGACAATCTTGCTGAGGCTGGCTACGAAAAAGTCGTAATATTGCCTACCCATTTGACTCCAGGGGAGGAATTTACCAATAAAATTCTTCAGCCGGTGGAGGAAGCCAAGGGAAAATTTGCCCAATTAAAGGTCGCTTATCCGGTATTGACTGGTGATAAGCCAGGAGATTATGCCGGCAAGGCAGAGCTGTTGGCTGATCTTTCCGCTCTGGAAGCTGGGGAGGAATTGGTTTTGATGGGGCACGGTTCCCCTCATAAGCACAATCCTGTCTATGAATTGATTCAGCAATATGCTGATGATACTAATATGCCAGTCCATATTGGGGTGGTGGAAGAGGATGATCACCCTAACTTGACGGATGTTATCAGACGATTACAGGATCGTGGTGTTAAAAAGGTATTTATGCGGCCAATGATGCTGGTGGGAGGCGACCATGCCAACAATGACATGGCCGGAGATGAGCCCGACTCATGGAAAAATCAGCTGCAATCAGCTGGAATACAGGTACGGTGCTCCACCAGCGGCCTGGGAGAAAATGACAAATATCGCTCACTGTATATAGAAAAATTGCAGGAAGTTATTTAAATTGTCAAAATAAATTAAATTATGTGCATATGGTTCTTTCAAGAATCACGAATTTCTGATATAATAATTAAGTGCCATTAGGGAAATTTAATGGTATTGTCGGACAAATATTTGTGGGGTACTGCCTCCAGGGTTTACCTAAAATTAAACTTCAAGAAGCAGTAATAATATTATTTTTAAATATGATAAGGCGGTGTATGTATGGGTACTCAAGTGACAAATCCAATTGTTATCATGCTGATTAATATGACAATTGTGTTTGCAGTGCTGTTCGTGCTGAGTCTGTATATCCGGTTGATTCACAAAATCGACCCAACAGCTAAGCCAGCAGCTCAACCAAAGGTGGAAGCTCCAAAGGCAGCAGCTCAAGTAGCGGCTCCAGCAGCAGGTCCAGTGGTAGAAAAGGGCATTGCTGGGGAGACTGTAGCAGCTATCGCAGCAGCATTGGCTTCCGTAGGTGTAGGATTTTCGCAGGTTAAGGCTATTCGTGTGGCTGATCGTCCAGGCTGGACTAATGCAGCTCGTAATGAAGGCTTGACCAGTTTGAAGCTGAAGAAATAAGGAGGGACTGAAATAATGGAAATTTTAACTGCGTTTGCGACTTCTATTCAGTCCGTTTGGTTTGATAGTGGTTTCGCTTCTTTTTCACTAGGCAATTTTGCTATGATTATAGTAGGCCTGGCACTGTTGTACATGGCTATTGTTAAAGAGTATGAGCCATTGCTTTTGGCACCAATTGCTTTTGGTTGTATCATGGCTAACTTCCCATGCACCGGCTTTTTGACTGAGCCAGGTGTTATGCAGCTCATTCACTATGGTATTCAGTTCGAGATATTCCCACCATTGATTTTCCTTGGTGTAGGTGCTATGACTGACTTTGGCCCGCTGTTGGCTAATCCAAATACCCTGTTCCTGGGCGCTGCTGCTCAGTTCGGTGTGTTTGTTTCCTTGGCTGGCGCTATGGCTTTGGGCTTTACTGCTCAGGAAGCTTCTGCTATCGGTATCATCGGTGGTGCTGACGGCCCTACTGCTATTTACATGGCTTCCAAGATGGCTCCAAACCTTTTGGGCGCTATTGCCGTAGCAGCTTATTCTTACATGTCCTTGGTTCCACTCATTCAGCCGCCTATTATGAAGTTGCTGACTACCCAGGAGGAGAGAGCCATTAAGATGGAGCAGCTCCGCAGTGTTACCAAGTTTGAGAGAGTCGTATTCCCGATTTCTGCAGCAATCATTATTTCTCTGTTGCTGCCTCCAGTAGCTGCTTTGATTAGCTGTCTGATGTTGGGTAACCTCTTCCGTGAGTCCGGTGTTACTGAACGTCTCTCCGATACTTCTCAGAATGCACTTTGCAACATGGTTACCATTTTCCTGGCAACTGGTACTGGTATGACCATGAGTGCGGAGAGCTTCCTTACTATTCAGACCATGGAGATTATTCTCTTGGGTCTGCTGG
>CACZYN010000214.1 GCA_902785445.1 uncultured Anaerovibrio sp. | reverse complement strand
TGGACAAGACCATTGAAGAAGATTTCGGTGTGACTATCGATGGAAATAGTACCGCCATCCGGTGTGTACTTCATGCCATTTTCCAGGAAAATCCGCAAGAACTGCTTCATTACCACTTTATCACCAAATACAGTTCCTGCATCATTGCGTAGTAATTTAACCGTGTGTTTTTCAGCGGTTATCTGCATTTTTTTGTAAATATCTTCCACGAGCTCCTGCCAGTTCAAAGGCTCTTTGTTAACAATTTGCCTGTTTTGATCCGCCCGGGCCAGGAATAAGAGCTTTTCGATCAGCTCCTGCATATCCTCGGACTCAGACTTGATGGCAGAAATACCCTCCTGCAAAATTTCCTCATCCTTTTGCCCCCAACGGCTCAGCATATCTGCATAGCCTTTAATAACCGTCACTGGGGTGCGCAGTTCATGGGAAGCATCCGAAACAAAGCGACATTGTTGTTTAAAGCCATCCTCCAGTCGGTCCAGCATCCGATTAAAGGTAGTAGCCAGCTCCGTCATTTCGTCATGACTCGGCGGAACTTCCAACCTAGCGCTTAAGTCACTTACCTCAATGGTTTTAGCAATACTGATAAAAGATCGAAGGGGCTTAAATGCCCGCTTGATACCCAGATACACAATAAGTACCACCAACAATATTCCCACCACTGCACTAACCAAGATACCTGCCTGAATTTGGGCAAACATCTCCCGCTCGGCAGTAATAACCCGGCTAAAGCACAATGTATACGTTTTTCCCTCATATTCTATAGGTATTTCATGGTAGTAAATCATGAAGTGCTTTAACCGCACCAGCTTATACTTATCCGTGCTCCACAAGTTTTTATTGTCCACAAAATTATTCCGTAAATCAGCTACCGGAATAAAATGCTTGTCGTTATCATATACGATATTGCCCTGGGAATCCTCGATGCGTAAAACCACACCAGGCATGAGAATTTCATCAGGAATATCCCGCACCTTTTCACTGTTATCCTGCGCCATGAACACCGGATCGTGCATTTTGGCCATAGCATGATCAATACTTATCTTCATTTCCATTTCTGCCTGATGGTAAATGACAAAGAACATGCCCCCTACCGTGGCTATAACTGTAGCTCCCATCAATAGGGTAATTACCGTGGCATACATCAAGGTCAGCCGGGTGGAAATCTGCCAATATTTTGTTCGTTCGAATATACGACCAAGCAGGGATTTATCTTTAGTCTTTGACCACATATCCTACCCCTCGCATAGTGTGGATGTACTTTTCATTGAACTTGTCATCCAACTTGGCCCGGAGATAGCGGATATACACATCCACCACATTGGTATCTCCCATATAATCGTATCCCCATACCTGAGACAAAATCTGATCTCGGGTTAACACACTGCGCTTATTGCGAATAAGGTACTCCAATAAGTCAAATTCCTTTTTGGTGAGCTCCACATTCACATCCCCCACCGTAACCTCATGGCGGGCGATATTCATGGAAAGATTTTTCAGTCTCAATATCTCACCGGCGGCACTGTCCCCATCGCCTTCACCCTTGGTCTGCTTGCGAAGAGCCGCCCTCATACGAGCAAATAACTCCGGTATAGCAAAGGGTTTGGTCACATAATCATCAGCACCAATATCCAGGCCCTTTACCTTATCGTCAATCTCGTCCCGGGCAGTAAGCATAATAATGGGAATATCCGACAATTCACGCACCTTTTGGCAAATGGTCAAGCCATCCATTTCCGGCAACATTACGTCCAGCAAAACCAAATCAAAATCTCCCTGAATAATGCGCTCGTATGCCCGGCGACCATTTTCCTCGATTTCTGTCTCAAAGCCTTCATGCTCCAGCTCCATCTGGAGAAATCTGGCAATGCGACGCTCATCTTCAACGATAAAAATCTTCTTTCCTTCTGCCATATTCATATACCTCGTTTAGCAAAACATTTATTTACTACACTTTTTTACATATTTTTGGCGGAACATCTCGATGAAATGCTGACAGCTGCTGGACATAGTCCTGTTCTTCAGCCATGACACCACCGTATGGGTATATATCTCTGCCTCCTGCAGATGTTTAAACACAATGTTTTCAGACTGCATCATGCTACGGGCTGACAGGGGCACTAAGGAAATACCTATCCCCTGTTGGGTCCACAGCATATTCTGAATTTGGCTGTCGCTGACGCTTAGTATATTTGGTTCAAAATTAGCTTTCTGACAATGCTGCATAAAGCTACTTTTCCACCGGAGAGGCACCAACAACGGCTTATCCTTCAACTCGGTGATGTGTATATACTCGTCATCATCATTTCCAATGGAAAAACTCTTGGGAACAGCCAACACCAATGGCTCATCCGGTAAAATTATGGACTCATAGGAGGAATTATCCACCTGAGTGCGGGTAATAGCGATTTCCACAATATGACTATCCAAAAGCTCCAGCATTCGGGTTCCTTCCCCTTCCCAAACCTGGAATGTAACCAAAGGATATTTTTTGGTGAAATCCGCCACCAACTCTGGTATCAGCATGGAACCAGAGGAAGTTATGGTTCCCAGCTTGACCGTGCCGGCAACTCCGGAGCCAATATCCACCAGCTCCCGCATAGTACCATCAACCATGCCCAAAATATGCTTTACCCGGGAATACAACAACATACCGGCATCCGTGAGCCGAATCCTACGACTCCCCCGTTCAAAGAGCTTCACTCCCAATGAAGTTTCCAGTCGCTTCATCTGACGGCTGAGAGCGGGCTGGGCCACATTGAGTCGAATCGCCGCATGGCTGATATTCCCTTCCTCAACTATAGCATAAAATGCCTGCATATCTTTTATTTCCATGTAGAGTACCTTCCTAGTAATAGTATGTATAACCTAATTTTATACTTTAATATTAAACTATGCAATTTTAATTGCAAAAAATTAATTTTCCGCACCGAAAAGTCATAGTTACATTTACATCTTCATCAAATAAAACTATATCAGCGTATTTCCCCGGAGCCAGTGAACCGATATACTTCGCCATACCTATGGAACGAGCCGGCGTAGCCGATGCGCACTCCACGGCCTGCCATACCGGTATCTGCAGATTGTTGGCATAATTGTAAATTGCTATTTCATAAGAGAATCCAAAAGGTCCAGTATATTCACCTTCTATTTCAGCAACTCTTAAAACTTCTCTTTCACCATCTGTTAAATCATCAATCCACATATCAATCCCTTTCATTAAGTTATCTTATGTAATTTTTATAACATAATAATTCTTACTTGTCAAGCATTATTTTATTTTTTAATTAATTTTTTCTTTAAAT
>CACZYN010000213.1 GCA_902785445.1 uncultured Anaerovibrio sp. | reverse complement strand
AAATACAAAGCAAAACATATACTTCTTAATTTTATGCGATGGCTTTACATAAATCAAGGGAATATCCTTATTTTGTGGCAGATAAATTGAATATGTATACATCTACCTGACACTCCAGTCCTTGTGGTGTGTATTTTAGTTTCATTCCGCTGAACTGGACGGCTCGTTTGCCCTGCTGTAAATCCCTAACAAAGCCCATAATGGCGTAATAATCTCCCCGCAGTTTTATTTCAATCGGTGTTTCCTCGGTATTTTTCTGGTTTTTCGGCTTATTCTTGACCTTCGGCTTAAATTCTACTATTTCTACTGCATTTTTCTCCGCAAATTCCTCCACTTCCCCCATAAAACAGCCTATATCTGCACTATCCGGTAAGAGCAATTGCACTAATTCATATTCCTTAGTGATGGTTTGCTGGAATTCTTCCAGGTTCTCATGGCTGGCTGTAAAGCTCCTCAATGCCTCCACCTGATCTTTTTCCTCGGTCAATGCTTGGTTATCCTCATTAATCATTCCGGTAATTTTTGGATATAAAAATCCTATATTCACCACCATAAGCACCATACTGGCTAGCGCCAACAGGCCACATATATACACTTTTACGGACAGATTCCTATAGCTGCCCTTTACAAACAAACTGAATATTCCCATTTTCATCCTGCTGGGAGCTTTCCAAGGTAAATAAATCCTTGGTTATCCCCCCTAAATTACCTGCCTGCTGAATATATTTCAACAAATTTGCGGTGCTATCTGCTTTTCCCTGCAATATAAACTCTTTTTCTCCTATGACCTCTGTCTCCGTCAAGGTCACACCCTTAGGTGGAATTCTCCCCAATTCCACCATTATGCCATAACCGGAAATCCCCTTGGCACTTTGGTGTAAATTGGCCAGCAAATTAGTCCGCCGTTTTATGGCCTGTTTCATTACCTCGGTTTCTGACTTTAAGGATTTTATATCCTCTAACAGTGCCGCTTGTTGGGTATATTCAGCCGTTTGCCGGTTTATCGACTTATGCAGAAGAAGCCCGCCTATAACCAACATTAATGTCACAAGTATATTTATAGTGAGCAGCACCACTACCACACGTAGCCACTGCCATTTGTAAAGCCACTGGGGCAACCTTATCAAGCAGCTTTGGGGAATATTCTTGGCATAGGAATAGGCTCCATCTACCAGCCTCAATATTTTTCCATCGAGATTATCAGGAGACCATTCCCCCCAATCCAAGGCTATATCCTGATTTTCTGCAGCATCAGACAAGGGCATTACTGCTGCCACCATACCTACCTCGCTATAGTCCCCCATTAATTCCACCAGCTTATCTTGGCGCAGCGCTGTTACCCGAATGGTATCTGCCTGGGTTTCATAGCACCACACCCAATCACCCCCATAGAAATATTTGATATCCATTTCAATGGCATTGGCCAGTTCAGTCGGTTCCAGTACGGGATATTCTTGCCTTACTAAGTCTCTATTATCTCTTCCCACAAAGATAATCAGTTCGCAGTTACCTTGATCGTGCAGCAATAATCTCCCCAATACCCGGTCAGGGAGCTCCTGTGGTTTCCCCTCCAGAATATCCAACCATTCAATGCTTATCTGCTGATTTTTATCCAGCATCAAGGCCGCCAGATAGGCTTTATCAGTCTCCTCGTATATTGCCACAATATTGCGTTTTGAATTTCGCCAAAAATCCCACCATCTCACTTAAAACCTTCCCCTCAAAGTACATTCCCCCGTCACCGGATCATAATCCACCCAATAGCCCCGCTGTGCCTTGGTGTCCCCCTGTTCTGCCACCGTCCAAATAACTATATGTCCATGACTTTCACCGGTATAAACTGCATACTTAATCCCCTTATACTCCCCACTGCTGCCACTTTCCCTGATTTTACCAGGACTACGTAATAATTGTTCCGCCCTGTCCGGGTCATTACATATTTGGCTATACTCATATTCCGTTCCCCATTCAGCCACCGACAACAGCTTATCTTCCTGAAGGTTTCCCTCAATACGCTTTCCTTCATAATCCCCCATAGCCCATAGGGTGGCTGCCATAATCGCTGTAATGCCCAGAATAAACAGCCCCACCAGCGTGGTACTGCCCCGCTCAGTCTTCACAGATCATCACCTTGCCCTGCTTCACTGTCTGCGAACTGTTTCTGCCACAGATACCTGCTGAACAGCCCTGTATCCACGCTAATTTCCCGTCCGGTCACACCGTTTTTCACCACCAAATGTATCTGCACCTGGTAGGGCAGCACCTGCTGAAAATCCAGCTCCTTCAGCTGGACATAATGATGCCGCTCCAAATTTGATATAGGTTGACCGTTGAAATACAAAATCCCTCCCCGCTCCAACTGATCCGAAAAAACATAACGGTCACTTACCAACTTCCCCTCATTGGTATAATGACCAATAATCAACCTGTGCTCATTATCCAGAGTTAATTGTGTGGCGTCAGCCACAGCCCTATCCAAGCCAGTCATAATATTACGTACTTCCTCTATACATTCCCATTGGGCCGCCAAGCCTAGATAAAACTTGCTAAATACTCCCAAGGTACCAATTAATCCCCCCAGTATTAGCAGATACACCGGCAATACCAGCATTAATTCCACCAACGATGTGCCCTTATCCTCTTGCAGCCTATTCTTTATCCCTTCCACGGCATTGCTCCACTAATCTATCTAGTTCCAGAGTGTTTTCTCTCTCCTTCTCCCACCAGCAGCACCGTCCCACCAATTCCCTCTTCCCCTCAGCATCTATCTGATTATCCACCTGCACCCGGTATAGCATCCCATTAATTTCCCGTTCATTGGCAAAGGTCCCCTGCATTTCCATCTCATTAAGCTGCTCCCGTAACAGGATGTTGGCCAACAGGCGATGCTCCAGCCGGTTGACCCGCTCCCCTTCCAAGACTATATACTGAATAAAGCCCAGCAACAGCAGTAAAATTATTCCTCCCATCAGCACATCCAACATGATGTATCCAGTATCATCTGAAGAGTTATTCAATCCTTATCCGCCCCACTCTGTCGATTATCACCCGGCGCTGTGCCTTGCCCTTGGATATAGTATATGTTCCATTCGTAGCCTCTCCTGTTTTGCTGAAGCAGATTTCACTGCGATTACAGGCAATATGTATATCCGGGCTGTAGCTCCAGCTTTGTTTTATTTTGCGTTCTGTCCGACATAAATACCTGTGCTGTACTGTGTCCAGATACATTTTCGGCTCCAGTTCATATTTTCGGCCAGGCACACCAGGGAAATCATCCACCGTCTCGTAATCCGTCTGAAATTTTCCCATAGCCAAATAAAGAGGAATTATGCCACATACCAGCACTGAAATAATCACCAACACAAAAATTATTTCCACCAAACCGCTGCCTCGGGCATCTAAAACAGCAGCAGATATATGCGGATAATTCTGTCGCCAAATAGCAGGGCTATGCCGCCTCCCAAAGCCAAAAAAGGTCCGAAGGGAATTTCTGTTTTCCGAAAACCTCCACCAATCCATAACTCATTTCCATCCTTCAGCCAACGAAGCAGAACATACAATACCCCCGATACAAAGGCTATATACAGGGCTACCAACGCCGTGTCAGGAGCCAGCCACATGCCCAGAGCCGCACCAAATTTCACATCCCCAGTCCCCATTCCTCCAGGAGAAATAACCTTTATAACCAGCAGAATGCCGCCGCAAACTAGCGCTCCCAGCAAGCTATCCAAGGTCATCACTGAACCATCAATGTATATGCGCACTCCCCCCAAAGTAAATAGCAACATTACCAAGGGATTGAGCAACCGCTTATAATGCGCATCCAAACAAGCACAGCATAACGTCAGCAAGGAAAAAATCCATGTGGTCAGCAGCTGTATTGAGGTCGCCCCCAGCCAGATACAAAGCCACTCTATACTGGATATTACCAACCACCACCGGCCGATTTCCCCTTTATGACTTTTAAGCAAGTGTACGGCTTCCAGTGTTCCACCCTTCATTAATCTCCTCCAGCTTTGCTTTTCTGGCTGCCAAAATCTGCCAAGACATGGCCCTGACATAAGGCCTCATTTTCCTCATTATCTATGGCATAGCTGTCTGCCGTTATTTCCAGCTCCGAGCCATCCCGTAGCAGGCACTTTCCCTTGGGAGGCTGAATATTGTCCACATTTTTCACATAATCAGTCAAATCCCCCACCCCCGTTGGGTATGTACCATTTTCCGAATAATACATCATGATAGCGCCGTCCAGGGCCTGCAAATCCGCTTGTATGCGGGCTGTATTGGCCATGGCAATGGCATTATTGTACTTAGGCACGGCCACTGCCAAAATGATGCCCACAATTGCCACATATATGATCAATTCAAGCAGGGAAAAGCCCGCATCATTTTTCATCCCCATATAG
>CACZYN010000212.1 GCA_902785445.1 uncultured Anaerovibrio sp. | reverse complement strand
ACCCTAAAAGGATTAGGTGAGCACTTCATGCGCTCAAATGGTATTTCGGAAGATGATGTGGAAAGTTTATCCCGTTATTTGAAATATCAGGTGGCGCCAGGTGACTTACAGGTGAAATTAACAGGGAGCCCGGATGAAATTACAGATGCACTGTTAGAGACAATGCTCATTGGATTGTATGACATACATGATAGTCTTAGCCAAGAGAATGATCCCGAGGGAGTGCATATTTACGAGATTCAACAAGATCAGGAGGTGTAATCCAAATGTTCACTTTTGATTTACAGCTTTTTGCACATAAAAAAGGTGTGTCCAGTACCCGTAATGGTCGTGACAGTGAGTCCAAGCGCCTTGGCGTAAAGGAGCAGGCTGGTACTGTTGTAACTGCTGGCAGCATTCTGGTTCGTCAGCGCGGTACTCATTTCCACCCAGGCAACAATGTAGGTATTGGCAAGGATGATACTTTGTTCGCAAAGATTGCCGGCCGTGTTGCTTTCGAGCGCAAAGGTCGTTATAACCGTCAGGTTAGCGTTTATGCGGTTGAAGAGGCTGCTGTGTAATTAGTAGAGCATACCTGCGTCTGGCATAGGCGCAGGTATTATTTTTATAGTAGTGTGTAAAAAGCTGGCATTGGGAATCAATACCAGCTTTTTACACATCACTTGAATATGACTATTAGCCAGCTGCAGGTATAACGGGAATTTTTTGGCCGGGGGCAGTTGCCTTCAGTCCGGTTTCATTGCTTCAGGCAATCAGCCCACGTCCAATCAACTTTTATACCTCCAGCTGGCTGTGTGAGATATTATCATAAAATGTTTGCTGGTTAGTTTCTGACAGGAGGAACGTATGCAGTTTATTGATAGAACGACTATAAAGGTTATTGCCGGTAACGGTGGCAATGGTAAGTCGGCCTTTCGCCGGGAGAAATTCGTGGCCAAGGGTGGCCCGTCCGGTGGCGACGGCGGCCGTGGAGCGGATATTGTCTTTGTAGTAGATAATAATATGAATACTTTGCTGGATTTTCGCTATCATCGGAAATTCCAGGGTAAGAACGGTGAAAATGGCGATATTAAAAACCAATATGGGCATAATGCACCACCATGTATAGTTAAAGTGCCACAGGGTACTTTGGTAAAGGATGCGGATACCGGTGAGGTATTGGCTGATTTGGTGGAAGTAGGGCAGGAAGCCGTTATTGCCAAGGGTGGCCGTGGGGGCCGGGGCAATGCCAAATTTGCCAATAGTGCCAATCGGGCTCCAACCTTTGCTGAATTAGGTGAACCGGGGGAGAGCCGTAATCTTTTGTTGGAATTAAAGCTGTTGGCGGATGTGGGACTGGTAGGTTATCCAAGTGTGGGCAAATCCAGTCTGGTAGCCGCTGTATCGGCAGCCCGTCCAGAGATTGCGGATTACCATTTCACTACCATTACTCCTGTATTGGGAGTTGTGAATGTAGGAGAACTGGGTGACGAAAAGACCTTTGTTATGGCAGATATTCCGGGATTGATTGACGGTGCCTCGGAAGGAGTTGGCCTGGGCCATGATTTTCTGCGACATGTGGAGCGGACCAAGGTTATTGTCCACATTGTGGATGCCTCTGGTATTGAAGGCCGGGATCCGGTGGAAGATTATTACAAGATTAACAAGGAATTGAAGATATATAGTGAAAAGATAGCCCGTCGTCCTCAGATTTTGGTAGCCAACAAAATGGATTTGCCGGAGGCTGCCGAAAATTATGAGCGGTTGAAGGAGTTGGCGAAAAAGGAAGGTATTGAAATCTTCCCTATTTCTGCGGTAACCCGTCAGGGCACCCAGGAACTGATCAACCGGGTAGCTCAGGTGTTGGATGAGTACGTGGAGGAGCCGGATACCGAAGAGGGAGTAAAGGTATATGATGCCCAGGAGGAAGACCCGGACAAGGTAACCATCACCCGCAACGATGCCGGTGACTTTATTGTCAGCAGCAAGTCCTTGAATAAGCTGGTGGCTATGACTAATTTTGGCAATGATGAGGCGGTAAGAAGATTTCAGTATATATGGCGCATCAAGGGAATTGATAAAAAGCTGCTTGAGCGCGGCATAAAGGAAGGCAATACTGTTCGTATTGGCGAAATGGAATTTGAGTATCGCGATTAAGGAGTAAATAATTTATGATAAAAAATACATTGACCGGCAAGCAGAAGCGCTTTTTGCGTTCCATGGGTATGACCATGGATCCGGTTGTTATGATTGGCAAGGAAGGGGTAAGCCCTACGGTGGTTCAGTCTGCTGCCGAAGCCATAAAAAAACGGGAATTGGTTAAGGTACGGGTTTTGCAGAATTGTCTGGAGGATCCGGAGTCGGCTATTACCACGCTGGCTGAACGTACCAATTCGGATTTGGTACAGATTATTGGCCATAATGGGTTGCTGTTTAAGCGGAATTTTGAGACACCAAAGATTGAATTGCCTAAATAATGTAGCTTGAAGTGAGGTTTTAGGTATGAATACCCGGGAGCATATAAAAAGGGCTAGCCGGATAGTGGTAAAGGTAGGAACAAGTACCTTGCTATACGATAACGGCAAGCTTAACCTGTATAGAATAGAGCAGCTGGTACGGGAGCTGGCGGATTTATCCAGTCAGGGCAAGGAGGTTATTCTGGTAACCTCTGGTGCTATTGGTGCTGGTGTGGTTCGGATGGGATTAAGTGAACGTCCCGCCGGGGTTAAGGAAAAGCAAGCGTTGGCGGCGGTGGGCCAAGGTATGCTCATGCATATTTACGACAAGCTCTTTGCTGAATATGGTCAGGTGGCTGGTCAGGTACTGCTGACCCGGGATAATTATGTACAGCACAAGCAGTACAATAACTCCCGTAATACCTTGCTTACCATGCTTAAAATGGGTGTAGTACCGATTATTAACGAAAATGATGCTGTAGCAGTGGATGAGGTCAAGATAGGTGACAATGATAATCTGTCGGCCATGGTGGCTGCCCTGGTGGATGCCGATGTGCTGATAATCTTGTCGGATATTGACGGGGTGTATACCGGAAATCCGGCCAAGGATCCTACGGCTACGCTTATTCATGAGATAGAGGAAATAACTCCCCATATTGAGCAGATTGCCGGGGGAGCAGGAACTGCCATGGGAACTGGTGGTATGGCCACCAAAATTGAGGCGGCGAAAATTGCCACGGCCTCCGGAGTAACCATGTGCATTGCCTCTGGCTCCGAGAAGGGGATAATTCGCCGCATCATTGATGGTGAAGCTGTGGGAACGGTTTTCCCACCTAAGGAAGCTCATCTGAAGGCCCGGAAAGGTTGGTTGGCTTT
>CACZYN010000211.1 GCA_902785445.1 uncultured Anaerovibrio sp. | reverse complement strand
ACACAACTAAGCTTTTGGGGGTAATAACTGGTAAAAAACCTTTTACGTTGACAATAAATTTGTATGATGATACCATAACTACTGGATTATTTCAAAATAAATAGGGATTAGGCGTCGTAGTACTTAATAGAAAAGTCGGTTTAAGGCCGACGCGGTCACGCCACTGTAGCGGGGAGCGAATCTGCACGAAATGTCACTGGGGAAACCTGGGAAGGCGCAGATAAAACCATGATCCGGAGCCAGGAGAACTGCCTAATTGACAATCACCGTTTGACCTGCGAGGGATGGGGAGGGGATTAGCCGGTAATCTGGTATCATTATAATACTGTAGTAAAATGTTCGGCCGTCCTCATCTTGAGGGCGGCTTTCTTGTGGCTGGGAGGAATTGATTGTGGTCCAAAAAATCCTATGGAAATATATAGTGGTTTTTCTGCTTATAGTTGTATGCTTGGCTGGTTGTAAGCCAGAAAGCAGTAATTCAGCTGTTCAAACAGGATATATGGTAACAGATATTCAGGGAACCAAAGTAAATATCCCCGCCAAGCCCCAGCGAATACTTACCATGTCCATTGGTACTGATGAAATATTATTGGGCTTGGTGGAACCAGAGCGAATGGTAGCGGTGAATAACCTGCTGGATGATCCAACCACCTCCAGTATGGTGGAGCTGGGGAAAAGGGTCTCAAAGAAAATTGATTACCCAACCGCCGAAGAAATCGCCAGCCTCCAGCCGGATTTAGTAGTAATTCCCGACTGGGGTGATTTATCCCGGGTAGATGTCCTGCGGGATTTGGGCATACCAGTGGTGGTGTGCAAGGGCCCACGAAATTTGTCAGATATTAAGGAAACAATTACCCTGTTATCCCAAGCGGTGGGCGAGCCGGAGCGGGGGCAAAAGCTGCTGGAAAAAATGGATGCAAAGCTGACAGAAATTACCGCTAAAGTGGCAAAAATACCGAATGATAAACGAAAAAGTGTAGTTCTGATCTCCCTGATGAAAAACTATGGCGGAGCGGGCTGTACCTTTGACGAGGCCTGTCAACTGGCGGGAGTTACTAATGGCCTGGCGGCTGTAGGGCTGAAAAGTGGTGAGGTAATGACCAAGGAAAAGTTGGTGGAGAGTAATCCGGACATATTATTTTTGCCATCCTATAACAATCATGGCAGCTTGGATATTGAGCGGGTAAAGAATGAATTAGTTAATGACCCATCCCTGCAAAGCCTGCGGGCCATCAAAAATGGCCAACTGGTGGAGCCGGAAGAAGGTTATATATATAGCTGTTCCCAGAATTTTGTTTTCGGGGTACAGGAAATTGCTTATCGGGTATATGGTGACCAATTTAAATTGGCTTCACAGCAATACCTGACTGCAGTGGAGAAGTGATAGGAGGATTGTGATGAAGATGGATTTGAAAAACAAGGTATTGGCTACCTTGGCTATGGGTGTATTATGCTCCAGTGTGGCTGTCTGCCAGGCCGAAACCGTGGTAAACGATGATGATACAGTGGAAGTGGTAGTTACGGCAGAGCGTATGCCGTCACCAATTATGAGCACTCCGGCTGATGTGGTAGTTGTTACCGCCCAGCAGATTGAGGATAATCATTATGCTGATGTGGCCGAGGCGTTGCAGCATATTAACGGAGTAGTGCTGACCAATGGTAATTCCAATGGTGATCAGATGGTTAGAATTAATGGCGAAGCCCATGTGGTGGTATTGCTGGATGGTCAGCGCCTTAATAATGATCAGGGTTTCATGGGCAGAGAAACTGTCAGCTTGGGTATGCTTCCTTCTGTAAAGAATATTGAGCGCATCGAGGTTGTAAGAGGAGGCGGCTCAGCCCTGTACGGCAGTGATGCCATTGGTGGTGTGATAAACATCATTACCAAGAAGGGGGATAAGTCTGAGACTACCTTGGATTTAAATACCGGTTCCTTTGGTACCCATAATTATGAATTGACCAATCAGGGAACAGATAATGACTGGAGCTGGTTTGTTTCTGCCGGTCTGCAGAAACGTGGCGAGTTTAAGTACAAGTCCCCTGAAGGCGAAGATGTCCGCAAGGAGCATAGTGAGTACTCCAACAGCAGCTTTTCCATGCGTGTGAGCAAAAAGATGTCTGATAGTGATTCGCTCCGTCTTGATTTTAATCATCGTCAGCAGGATATGGCTGGTTTTTCAATGTATGATGGTATTTTCCATCAGAAGCATAACTATAACTATGGTGCTGTTACCTATAATTTTAAAGAAAACCAGGCTGTACCTGGCTACCTGAGATATTTTGCCAACTATAAGTCCACAGATTATCTGGGAAAATATGATACCCATATGCATGGCATAGATTATCAGAATGGTTGGCAGTTGGATAAAAATAATAAGCTGGTAGTTGGTGGTGAATGGCACAGAAGCACTTCTTCCAACAAGAAGAGTGGATATGAGGATAAGAATATCACAACTACGGCTTTGTTCCTGCAGGATACTATGCAGTTGACGAACAAGTGGACCTTTGTACCTGGTTTACGTATGGATCATCATGATGCCTTCGGCACTCATTGGTCACCTAAGGCTGCCATTAATTTCCAGCCAGATGGAAAGACTAAATTATATGCATCCTGGGGTAGAATCTTCAAGGCACCAACGGCTGATGATATGTACTATACAGACATGTTTATGAAGGGAAATCCTAACTTGCAGCCAGAGGCCGGGCATGTGGAAACTGTTGGCTTTAGCCATGAGTTCTCGCCAAAGGCCATATTGGATATGAACTATTTCTGGAGTAACTTAAGCGATGCGATTGCCTGGGGAGCAGATCCTGATACTGGTTTGTGGGTTCCTCAGAATATTAATCGTATGAAGAAACAGGGAATAAATCTTTCCTTGAATGGTACCTTGTCTGATCAGTGGTCCTATGATGTGGGTTATTCCTATGTGGCCTGTGATAAGAATGAGATCAAGGAAATTTATTTTGAACCAAATGGCTATCGTTTGGGGCTGCATTACAAGTATGACCGGTGGACGGCCAATGTGGAGGCCAGAATGGGCAGCGGTTTGGAAAAGGCGGCTTATGGCTGCAATAATTATGCAATTTGGAACTTTAATACCACTTATGCTGCCACCAAGAACGTGGATGTTTACTTTAGAATTAATAACATTACCAATCAGGTTTATACTTGGCACAATTACCCAATGCATGGTCGATTCTTCCAGGCTGGTATGAAGTTGTCCTTCTAAAAAAGAAAACTACACTTGTCATAGAAACTATGTAGTGACCCCATAAAGTTAGACCTTAACGGTAGTAGCAATTATTTGCTGCTACCGTTTTTTATGCCGCGGCATGACGTAAGCGGTAATCCACTGGGC
>CACZYN010000210.1 GCA_902785445.1 uncultured Anaerovibrio sp. | reverse complement strand
GTACTTATCAACAGTCTCAGTGAGCTCCAGAGGCTGTCTAACGATCAGCTCGAGAGTCTTAAGACCAAAATACTCATCCATTGCGCGACCATTGATAGTCACCTTGCCTTCACCTGGAACAAGACGAACTCTTGCAATGGAAGACTTTCTGCGGCCTGTGCCGTAGTAGCTAACTAATGCCATTTATATGTTCCTCCTTCCAAGTATTAGCGAATGTTCAGCTTGAGCTCTTCTGGCTGCTGTGCAGCATGTGGATGCTCAGAACCGGCATATACATTCAGTTTTCTATACATCTGCTCACCAAGACGGTTATGAGGAAGCATGCCGCGAACAGCGTGCTCAATAACCCGAGTTGGGAACTTAGCCATCATCTGACCAGCTGGGGTAAAAGTAGTACCACCATTGTAACCGGAATGACGGAAATAAGTCTTATCAGTTAATTTCTTACCAGTGAATACAGCCTTCTCCGCATTGATAACGATAACGAAATCGCCAGTATCTACGTGAGGAGTGAAGGTTGGTTTATGTTTACCGCGAAGAACTTTAGCAACTTCAGCAGCCAGTCTGCCGACAGTCTGACCTTCAGCGTCTACAACGTACCATTTGCGCTCTACGTTCTGAGCATTTGCCATAAACGTTGTCTTCATGCGATATATCCCTCCTATAATAGTCTAATTTTTATTGTCATTATTCATGATGCCCGTGCTATGCCTCCGGGGCTAATGGAAGCGGCTGCACAGAGCCTCACTTGATGTATTGTACCGAATTTAGGTCGTGAAGTCAAGAATTTTCTTTAAGGAAATTGATTTTTTTCCCATTATTTCTGATACTGTTTTCTTAATCCTCTTCTAATTTCTTTCCCTGCCTTATATGGTATAATTTCTATAAAGGAGATGATGTGTCATGAAAAGATTTCTTACCCTGTTTTTCAGTGCCTTTCTTTTCAACCTATGTCTGTTGCTTTCTCCTATGGCCCAGGCTGAACCCATCAGCTGGGCAGACAAGGATTTTGATTTTAAGACTATTCACACCATATACGTAAATGAGCTGGATCTTACCAAGGTAAATTTGGACAGCCATGTACTGGAACTTAATGTCTGTGATCAATTAAAGGAATCGGCCAAAGAAAGTAAACTGGAAGTTGTTACTGATGTACCTTTCACCTACCAGACCGATGCCATTGTAAAGGTATCAATTGATAAATACGATGAGGAAACTGTCCATATTCCTGAGCATACCTCTATGGTATGGGTTGATCCGCCGTTTTGGCCTTACCACCATTGGCATCACCATTGGCGTTGGCGCTGGTACCATCCGATAGCTGTTCCTGTACAGGAGCCAGCCCAGGACATTCAATATCAGGTGGTAAAGCTTCATTGCGTCATACAGACTGGTGACAATAACCGAACCATCTATGAGTATGAGGATGTGCGTCAAGTCAATATGAAAAGTCCACAAAAGACCTTTAAAAAGATGTTCAATGAAATGTTTAAAAAGATTAAGAAAATAACCCATTGACAAATTATTATTATTTTTCTAAACTTAAGACGTCAAGTCACTTGACTAAATCGTTGAGGAGCGCCTTCGATTTAAAAAAGACAGTTATATAGCGAGGGACCCCGTGTTTCGGGTTGAGAGGAAGCTTTTGAGCTTCGACCGACTGCTTGGCAGGTTTTGCTGTATAAATGTCTTGTTATGCCAATAACTTCACTTTTTCGGCTGACCCGTCGGGCTAATCAGCTAAAGGAGTGAAGTTTTTTTATGGAAAGTCATCAGAATATCTTGNNNNTATGGCCATGATGATTGGTCTCGGTGTAGTAATCTCACCTATTTTACGTATTGAAGGCATGTGCCCAATGGCCCACCTGATAAACATCGTATGCGCTGTTATGCTGGGTCCGGTCGAGGCCTTTACCTGTGCTCTTATCATCGGTATTATTCGCATGATGTTTATGGGGATTCCACCATTGGCTCTTACGGGAGCTGTTTTTGGTGCTACCCTGTCCGGAATATTATATAGAATGTCCAAGGGGAAGCTTATTGCCGCCGTATGCGGGGAAATAATCGGTACCGGTATAATAGGAGCTATTGTATCCTATCCGGTGATGGCTCTCTTAATGGGACGCACTGGTCTCACCTGGCTCTTTTATGTACCATCTTTTATTATGGGGACCCTTATTGGTGGATCCATTGCCTTGGTATTTCTCACCGCTTTAAAGCGCAATAATACACTTTCAGAAATTCAAAAGAAATTAGGAGCTAAACATTATGAGTAGTCGTGCCTTAGTTCAAGAATTAACCTCTCTACGAAAAACTGTTAAACAATCCAGGCCACTTATTCACTGTATTACCAATCCTATTTCCATCAATGATTGTGCTAATGTGGTGTTGGCTGCAGGCAGTCGCCCTATTATGGCAGAGCACCCGGAGGAGGTTGCCGAAATCACCGCCACCGCCGCAGCTCTTTGTCTGAATCTGGGTGCCATTACTCCAGGTCGGCTAAAAGCCATGGAAGTATCGGCAAAAACCGCCCAGGACCATAATATTCCTATTGTTATTGACATCGTAGGGGCTGCCTGCAGCTCCCTTCGGAAGGAATTTCTCAATCGTTTTATCCCTATACGTAAGCCAACCATCATCAAGGGAAATATCTCTGAAGTTTTGGCTGTCTGCGGTATAGACTGTCACAGCTCCGGGGTGGAAGCCAACAAAGACCAGTTAATTACCCGGGATAATGCCAAGGAATATGCCGAGCTTTTAGGAAACTGGGCCAAAGAAAAAAGAACCACTCTGCTGGTGAGCGGTCCCCTGGATTTTATCACTGACGGTAACAGCTCTTATCTCATAAGTAATGGCGTACCAATGATGGGTAATATTACCGGCACCGGCTGTATGTTAAATGCCCTAACAGCGTCTTACCTGCCAGCCGGCTCTCCATTAACTGTGGCCCTGCTGGCTGCCCTCAGTTTTGGCATAGCTGGTGAAATAGCAGAAAAATCCGCCCAGGGCCCCGGTACCTTCCACATGCACCTATTTGATGCATTATACAATCTAAAGGATACCGATATCGTCAATAGGGGAAAAATTAATCGCATATAAACCTTAAAAAAGCTTCTGTCATGCATCAAACATGACAGAAGCTTTTATTTTAAAAAATTATGCTTGTTTTCTCTTAAAAATCAACTCATCCAACAGACCAATCAGCTGGTTAATCTCTGGCTTGGAAATCTGTCCATTGGCTCCCAGCTGCTCACCCTTCCGGCGCATTTCCTCACTTATAAGGGAGGAGAACAGAATAAATGGTGTCTCAGCATACCGCTGATCCTCACGCACCAGTTTTAACAGGCGATGACCATCCATCTGCGGCATCTCAATATCCGAGATAATAACCCGAACCTGATCCTCAACTGGAATATCCTTATCAATATTAGACAGGAAATTCCAGGCATCCTGACCATTGTTAAAGTCACGAACGAATCTATAGCCAGACTCATGCAGCGTGGAAACAAGCAGTTCACGCAACAGTGGAGAATCCTCGGCACAAACAACATGAATATTGCTTCTCTTGGCCTTAACATCAACACTGGCATCATCAAAGGTAGTCAGTTTCTGATTAATCTCCGGATTGATTTCAGCAATGATAGTCTCGAAGTCCAACAGGAGAATAATCTTGCCTTCCATCTTGATTATACCAACTACTCTGGACTGATCGCCAACCTCAGGAGCCGGCTCCATGTTTTTCCAGGATACACGATGTATACGGGATACACTGTCTACCAGGAAGCCAATATCGTAGTTGTTTATCTCTGTAACGATTATGTTCTTTGGCTCTTCTGGGGTCTGAACATTAAGACACCGAGGCAAATTTACCAATGGAATAGCTTTGCCACGCAGAGTAAACAAACCATCAATATAAGGGTGAGCCTGTGGCATCTCCGTAACCGGGGTACGGGTAATAACCTCACGTACCTTAGCAACGTTGATTCCATAATGAACATCCCCAATATTAAATTCCACGATTTCAAACTCATTAGTGCCAGTTTCTAACAGAATACCCTTTTTTTCTTCTACTGCCATTCAATCGCCCCCATTTTATCTTTCATCCCATGTGACCTCGCACAAGGAATAATCACTTTCACCTTCAACATGGTCATTATTACATAACTATATTATATACTCTCTATATTCGTTATCAATAGATTAAATCCTTCTTTGACAACAAAAAACTTTATTATTTCAAAAAAGTCCAGCCATCTTTTTCAGCAACCAGCCCATCCTTAAGCAAATGACCCAGTGCCCGCTTAAAGGCAGCCTTGCTTATACCGAACTTTCCCTTAATCAGTTCCGGTGAACTAATATCTGAGTACGGCATTTTACCATCATGGGCCTGTAAAAACATTAGCAGCTTGTCTGAATCTATGTCGATGGCTTTTTCCTTTACCTGTCGCAGTGAGGCATTTAAACGCCCATCCGGACGTATATAGGTAACTCTGGCAGTTATCTCCGCCCCTACCCGCGGACGTACAGGTGCTTCCTTATGAGGAATAAAGCAAATATACCGCTCATTGGTCAGCATAAATATTCCCCGATCAGTAATGTTATAAATGGAGCCGGAAACCTCCTGACCCCGCTTAACATTTTCAGCCTTTACCGAGGCCCGGCGAATCTCATCCTCCACCTTCATGGTAACAGCCAACCGACCAGATTTGTCAGTGTAAAGCTTAGCCCATACTACTTCCCCCACCTGGAGATTGCCCCGCATACCCGCATAGGGCATAAAAATTCCCCGTTCAGCTCCTACATCCAGAAAGGCCCCATCCCGAGAAACATTTATTACCTTCAGCCGGGCTATCTGGCCCTCCCGCATTTTAGGTACCCGCATACTGGCGGTGAGACGGCGCTTAGGATCAAGATACAAAAAAACCTTTACCTCATCACCGATCTTCACTTCACTGGTCTGCTGAGTTTTATGAAGCAATATATCATCATTGGTGTTACCAGTTTCTGCATCCAGAAAGGCTCCCAGCTCCGACTCCCGCACCACTTTCATGGTGGCTACCGTGCTGGGGCCATATTTTTTTTGGGATTTTTCCATGTTAGCCCTCATAAGCTGTTAACTCCGCATCTCCCCAGAGACTTTCCAAAGAATAATATT
>CACZYN010000209.1 GCA_902785445.1 uncultured Anaerovibrio sp. | reverse complement strand
AGTCGTCTTTTATATTTACATATAAAGGAGGAAAAATTATGAAGGTGTTAAATGTATTGAAGGTTTTCTTGGCAGCAGTAATTATGGCAGTAGGTTTTCAGGGAACAGCTTTGGCTGGAAGTCAGGATTTTAGCCTGGTAAACGGCACTGGTAGAACTATCGCCTACATTTATCTTAGCCCAACCCATGAAAATGATTGGATTTATCAGGATGAGCTGGGACCAAATAGCGTTCTCGCTCCAGGACAGGATATTTTCATCGGCTTTGATCCACGGGATGGAGTGCAGTATTGGGATGTTAAGGTAGTGTATGACAATGGCGCAGAGGATTACTGGATGGGCTTGGATCTCTTCAGAGTATATTCCTTGACCATTCGTCCTGGTGGAGCTTCCAGTATTGAGATGATACAGTAAAGTTGGAATTACCTGTAAATAAACAGAGGGGCTGCTTAGGCAGCCCCTTATTTTATTGCGATATGAAATTTACTTTTTGGCCCAGCGAAGTTTAGTGGAGTGGGCACGGGAGTTGTTGTAACATTCTTCCTTGCTGGGACGGATCACCTCGGTGGCAATATCGTTGTAAACACCGGCCCTCTTCAAAGCTTGGAAGGCCTTTTTTACAATGCGATCTTCCCCGGAATGGAAGGTGAGTATAGCGGCCCGACCGCCGTCCCGTAAGGCATCCGGCAGCTTCTCCATAAATTCGTAGAGAACCTCGAATTCATGATTTACATCAATGCGCAGGGCCTGGAAAACTCGGGCACTGGATTTTTTTATGGCCATATCCCGGTCTTCCTTGGGAATTTTCACCTTTTGCAGGGCCTTAATGATTTCCTCGTGCAAGGCAACAGTTGTTTCAATCTTTATGCCCCGTTTTAAATCATTGCAAATCTGCCGGGCAATTTCCTCTGCATAGGGTTCATCAGAATTTTCTATAAGCATGCCGGTCAGTTCATCCCGGTCCACTTCCTTGAGACGCTGGGCTGCGGAAATACCCGATTGGGAATCCAGACGCAAATCCAGTGGTCCGTCCGCCTTATAGGTAAAGCCCCGCTCCGGATTATCTATCTGCATGGAGGAAACCCCTAAGTCTGCCAAAACGAAATCGAAGCCGCCTACCTCCTGGGCCAGCTGGTCAATTTCACAGAAATTCATCAGCCGGGGGGTCCAGATATCTTCTCCAAAGCCCTCCTTGCGGAGTCTGGCTTCGGTTTTAGCTTCTTCGATGCTGTCCACATCGCCGCTATAAAGATGTCCTTGACCCTGCAGTTGCTCCAGCATGGCTTTGGTGTGACCACCATAGCCTAAGGTTCCATCAAAGCCCTGTTCGCCTGGTTTTATGTCCAGTACTTCCAAGATTTCCTTCACCATAATAGGAATGTGCATTCCTGCCGGTGTATTACCCTTGGCTATAACATGCTTTATTTGGTCTCCGTACTTTTCCGGATTCAATTCCTTGTATTTTTCGCTGAATTTTTTGGGATACTTACCGCTGTAACGTACCCGCCGTTTATGGGGGACAGAGGCTTCCTGCTGGGGAGTAAGGCCCTCTGAAATTGTATTTTGGGTGTTGTTCATATTTATAGCTGCTCCTTAAGTCACCTTAATGAAAAATAAGTATTTTTAACTTTCAGTTATTCTGTCCATGATATTATAATATATAAAGAATATGTTGTGTAGTGTAAGGAGGTTCGCTATGAATTATTCAGAGGTTATTGCCCAAGCCAGAGAGTGTATTGGGGATAAATGCCATGCCTGTCCTGTATGTAATGGCAGGGCCTGTAAAAATGTCATGCCTGGGCCCGGGTCCAAGGGAGTAGGTGATACGGCCATCCGCAATTACGATAAGTGGCAGGAAATCCGCGTAAATATGGATACCCTGTGTGAGGGAAAGCCAGTGAATACCAGCTTAAAGTTGTTTGGCAAGACCTTCAAGGCTCCTTTCTTTGCCGGGCCAGTGGGGGCTGTTACCTTGCATTACAGTGATAAATACAATGATGTAAGCTATAATGAGGTGCTGGTTAAAGCCTGTGGGGACAATGGGATTGCAGCCTTTACCGGGGATGGGGTGGATGCCGGGGTCATGCAGGCAGCTACCAAGGCCATAGCGGCCAATAAGGGAATGGGAGTACCAACGGTTAAACCATGGAATTTGGATACCATAAAGGAAAAGATGGCTCTAGTTAAGGAGTCTGACGCCTTTGCCGTGGCCATGGACGTGGATGCGGCAGGTTTGCCATTCCTAAAGGGGATGAATCCACCAGCCGGACCGAAGAGTACCAAGGAGCTGAAGGATATTGTGGAAGCTGCCGGTCGTCCATTCATTGTAAAGGGTATAATGACCGTAAAGGGCGCTCTAAAGGCCAAGGAGGCCGGCGCTGCGGCCATAGTGGTATCCAATCATGGCGGCAGGGTCTTGGATCAATGTCCGGCCACAGCTGAAGTATTGCCAGAGATTGTGGCAGCATTGCAGGGTTCCGGTATAAAAATATTGGTGGATGGCGGTATTCGTACTGGTACCGATGTATTTAAGGCTTTGGCTTTAGGAGCTCATGCAGTAATCATTGCCCGGCCGTTTGTAACTGCCGTTTATGGTGGCGGTGAAGCAGGGGTTAAGGCCTATATAGACAAAATTACCGGCGAGTTGGCAGATACCATGAGTATGTGTGGAGCCTTCTCTTTGGCAGAAATTGATGAAACCATGGTTAGAAGACCGTAAATAATCACAATAAAAGAAAAGCACTGGTGGCTAAAACAGCTATCAGTGCTTTTAATATATCATCTATTGTCTACGTTGGTTCTCACCCTATTACTGAATAAGGCCCTGAACGATAATCACAAAGAGCATTATTGGCAGAATCCACTGGAAATAGCCCTTGACCCAGGTAGGGAACTTCATGCCGTCACCAGTATTAACCTCTTCAAAGAAGTTCTTGAAGCCCCAGCCGTATTTGGATACGCAGAACAACAGGAAAATCAGGGAACCAATTGGCAATATCAGATTACTTACCAGGAAATCCTCGGTATCCAATACACCACGGTTGCCGATAATGGTTAAGTTCTCCCAAATGTTAAAGCCCAGTGCACATGGAATACTCAAGAGACCAACCATCACGCCGTTGATAAGAGCAGCCTTTTTACGGCCCCAGTTAAAGGTATCCATGCAGAAGGAAATAATATTCTCACATACGGCCAGTACGGTGGAGAAGCTGGCAAAGGTCATAAACAGGAAGAAAAGAGCACCCCAGATAAGACCACCGGTCATATCCATAAATACATTCGGCAGGGTCACAAAGAGCAGGGAAGGACCTGCATCAGGTCTAAGACCATAAGCGAAGCAGGCTGGGAAAATAATAAGACCGGCCATGATGGCTACAACAGTATCCAGAGCCGCAATACGTACAGATTCTCCTGGCAGGGAATGATGCTTGTCAATATAGCTGCCGAAGATTTCCATGGAACCCATACCAACACTCAAGGTAAAGAAG
>CACZYN010000208.1 GCA_902785445.1 uncultured Anaerovibrio sp. | reverse complement strand
TCCTGTCCCAGCCGTTCTCAGTAGCAGAAATATTTACCGGTACTCCTGGTAAATATGTGGCACTTAAGGACACTATACGTGGATTTAAAGAAATTCTGGAGGGCAAATATGACGACCTGCCAGAGGCTGCCTTCTACATGGTAGGCGGTATCGAAGAGGTTGTTGAAAAGGCAGAGAAGATGAAAAAGGAGGGATAATCCATGGCTACAATAAAGCTAGAGATTGTGTCTCCTGATAAGGTGGTGTATGCCGCTGACATCGAAATGCTGATTGTCCGGGCTACTGATGGTGAGTTAGGCGTTTTGCCTCATCATGCTCCCTTGGTAACTGGGCTTGTACCTCATGCCATGCGGATAAAAATCGATGGCGAAGAAAAGTTGGTAGCAGTTGGTGGCGGTTTTATGGAGGTTCAGCCAGAAAAAATTTCTGTGCTGGCTTCTGTAGCAGAGTTGCCTGAGGATATCGATGAGGAACGGGCCAGTCAATCCATGGCTAGGGCCAAGAAACGCATTGAGGATTATAAAGCCGGTGTTGAGGATATAAATATTATTCGGGCAGAGGCATCTTTAAAGCGAGCAGCTGCCAGACTCACGGCTTTGGGGAAGCATATAGAATAAAAATTCATAATTAGGGCTTTCGATTGTATAGTCAAACGGCCCGGGCGGCAAGCCCGGGCCGTATATTTTTTGAGATAGGCTTTCATCATTTGGATCCTAAAACAAAAGGCAAAAGTAAAAAGAAAAAATCTAATTTCTACTGAGAAATTTCTTTTTTTTTTGGTAAAATCCTAGGTAGGGATAAAATTAAGGAATTATCTTACAAATGGGAAAGGATGCTGTATATGAGTATAAAAATAAACATACGGGAGGATTCAGCTGCCGGTGTGTTGTTAGTGGAGTTGGAAGGGCGTCTTGATGCTACCACAGTAGATGACTTCAACCAGAGAATAGAAGAAGTTGCTACGAAGGGATCCCAGTTGGATTTAGATTTTTCTCGCCTTGAGTATATGTCATCAGCGGGGCTTCGCTCTATTCTTATGGCCCAAAAGCTTGCCAATAAGGAAAATATTAAATTTAGGGTAGTAAATCCGCAGTCCAGTGTGGCGGAAGTCTTTGCTATGACCGGATTTAATCATTTTGTGGAAATTGTAAATACCAATATGGAATCGGCAGATGAGGCTGTATCAGATAGCCTGAGGGGTTTTTATCCTCTTCGGGCAATTCAGCGTTGGATGATGGACACACATTTTCAAAAAGCGAATTCCACTATGATGAATGAAGGTGGGTTGGCTAAACTGGATGATTCCCTCGATATGGAGCGACTGGCCAGTGCCATAAATGACACCTTGGCGGCCCATGATATTTTCCGTTGCCGTATATTGTTCCATCCGGAGACGGGTGATATATGTCAACGCTTTGATGGAAGCTTGTCCAAGGTACGGATTGAGTCCTTGTCAGAGGAAGAATTTGAAAAGCGTAAGCTGGAACTGAAACGGCCGTACCAAATCATTGATCGGCCATTGTTTCGTATTTATCTGATTATTACCCCATCCGGAAAATATATGTATTTGGATTTTTACCATGTGATAATGGATGGTGTAGCAACGGCTATGCTGTTTTTCCGGGAGTTGGATCTTCGCTACAGGGGGAAAAGAGTAAAGCAGGATGAAATGGGCTATGCCGATTACATAGTGCAGGAATGTAACCAGCCGAAGGATGAGACAGGGGCTGCTTATTGGAGAAAAATGCTGAAAGACTTTGATGAAAATAAGCATTTGCCGCCTAGTGATTTAAAAGATGGGGTTTGGAAATTCAATGCTCTTTATCGACAGCTGCAAAATATCCAAAAGAATTTTTGGGCGGAATCAAAATATTCGGAGCACACCTTTTTGTTGGCAGCAGTAATGTTGGCCATAGCTAAGTCGGCTGGTAGCCGGGAAGCGATTATGAGCTATGTCCATAATGGACGTACTACCCGGGCGGAAATGCGTTTGATGGGGTTGATGATTACTCAGCTGCCAATCAGATATGATTTTTATGAAGATATAACAGTAAAGGATTTCATTGAGGATTTAGAACGAAAGTTGGCCGAAGGGGTTCAATATCGTGATAGCCTGGATACAGTGTATACTGAAGGTCTGGAGGATGACTGTGCTACCTTTATCCTGCAAAAGGGCAATTTAATGGGGAATGCTGGTGGCGAATTTCCTCTTTGCGGCACTCAGGCATTGCTGCAGGAGTTGCCGCAGAACAAAGCTTCAGCGGTGGAGAATTCTTTGGATGTTCATGTTGTAGCCGAAAATGATGGAACTTACCGTATGAAACTGGAATACGATGCAAGCCGTTATTCGGAGAGCAAAATGAACTATTTGGCCGATTTGGTGGACGAAATGCTGAAGGGATTAAAAAATGCTGAAAAATCAGTGTTGGAGCTGCTGGCATGAAGTTTTTAACTGAGCTTGGGAAAAAAACGGTTATATCGACCCGTTTTTTTTCAGTTTTTGGGGCCTCAATGGTGGCCATGACCACATCCTATATTCTTATATTGACTGATAATGTCGTGGCAGGGCAGCTGGTTTCCGATGAGGCTGTAGCTGCCATGTCATTGGTATTTCCGTTGTTGCCTATGCTGTTTTTTGTCAGTTATTTGATAGCTGATGGTTTAGGGATGATGGCGGCTTATGCCCAGGGAAGAGATGACCGTATAGCGGTGAACCGTTTTTTCAGTCAGGGGACAATATTATCTCTGGGTCTGGGGATATGTCTGTTTGTGCTTCTTTGGTGTTTTCAGGAGGAAATTTTGGCCTTTTGGGAAATATCATCGGAGTTGATGACTTATGCCCGGGCTTATTACAGTACCCTGAAATGGCTCCCCTTGGTTATTTTTCTCAATATTTTTTTCTATACATTTCTGGTACAGGAGGGAGAAGAACAAATTTGCGCTCAGGCCTCTATAGTGGCCTTTGGAGTAAATGTTGTATTGGATATTGTACTATGTTATGAATTGGGAGTTATGGGAATTGGTTTGGCTACGGTTATTGGTACTTTGACTTCCTGTTTGGTACAGTGCCGGTTTCTGTTTTCAGCTAAAAGCCGGTTAAATTTTAGTTTGTATTGGGATTTTCGGCAAATCCTTCAGGGCTTCGCCTATAGTTTGTATCATTCGATTGATACCATGTATCTATCCCTGCTTCCGATACTGATGTCCACTTACGTGATTGCCCGTTGGGGCGAGAGTCACATCATTGTTGTGGGAAATCTTTTTTGTATAAAAAAGACTATGGGGCTGGGCATTGCGGCGACCATTGCTATCAGCTTAGCAGTGACTGTTATGGGAGCTATATGTGCCCCGATTTTGCCATACATATTTGGCGTTGATGATGAATATATCGCACTGGAGGCTACTCAATCCTTACGAATGTTTTTGATTTTTATGGTCTTTTTGGGGATTACCCTTATGTACAGTAATTATTATATTTACATAAAGCATTGGAATCATGGACTTTTGGTCAAAACCTTGTTGTTGCTGGTTTTGCCAGCGGTGGGTATGCTATTGGGTGATTTTCAGGGTATTAATGGTATGTGGCTTGGAGTAGGGGGGGCCTTTGCAGCGGCATACGCTATCAACCTTATTTGGGTTAAGCTTCGGTATCAAGGAAACAACTTGCTGCTGATGGACGAGACTCAGATGAACCGACAACTTTCATATGATATAAATACTGTGAAGGAAGACGTGATGGACTTATCCATGAAGGTGGTTGCAGACCTGCAGGAGTTGGGGGTGCCTTCGAAAAAAAGAATTCGTATAAGGTTGTTGGTGGAAGAGATAGGTATGCATGCAGTGGAGCGGGCGGAAGGACAAGTCTTCCAAATGGAAATATCCATGCTTTTAAGTAGAGATCCAGCTGGTGTTATAAAAATGTCCGTACGGGACAATGCTCCTCCTTATGATATAATTGCTGCAGCGGAACAGGGGAGTTCTTCCTGGCGGGAGCACTTTATCGAGTCCATTACAGCTAATTTGCCGAAGCGACGCTATTTGTCGGCCGGGGATGAAAACAGATTTATGTTGGAGATTGATTGATGATTATTCCCAAGGAGACCTCAGTTTCAAGGGAAATCATTTGTTATAGATAGCAGGAGGAAAACCAATTGGCTCAATATTTTATTAAACACCCGTTACAGGCTGTAGTAGGAGCTATTCTTCTGACATTGCTGGGAATACTGGCGGCAGTACAGCTGCCTGTAGAGGAATATCCTAATATGAATCAGCCTACGGTCAATGTTTCCACTGAGTATCCTGGGGCAGATGCCCAGGTGTTGCAGGATACTGTGGCCAAAATTATTGAAGATGAAATACGAGGCATTGAGGGGATAGATAGTCTCAGCTCCTATTCGGACTCTTCCGGCAGCTATCAGTTGAGTATCACCTTTGATTATGGAATTGCTGGCGATATTGCTACGGTGAATGTGCAGAACCGACTGCAGACGATCCTTTCACGCTTGCCTCAGGAGGTTCAGAACTCCGGTATCCAGGTTAGCCGCAGTACCAAGGACATGATTTTTGTTATGGCTTTGTGTTCACCGAATGGCACCTATGACAGTGTTTATCTGCAAAATTACGCCAAAGCGTATTTTCTGGATCAGATAAAGAGGGTGTCCGGTGTAGGCGGCGTGGACGAATACTCGGAGGATTACGCCATGCGTATCTGGCTGCAGCCGGATAAGTTGGCTGTACGGGGCTTGGCTGTAAATGATGTTACCGAGGCTATTAAGGAGCAAAACAGCCGACCAGCAGTAGGATCTTTGGGGAAATCGCCTACGCCGTCCATTCAGGAAAAGCAGTTGATTGGTCGGGTAACGAACAACAAACAAACCCCGGAAGATTTTGCGAAAATAGTGTTAAAGTCGGAAAATGGCGCTATTACACGCTTGGGAGATGTAGCGCGAGTCAGTGAAGGAGCCAAGGATACCCGATATTTGTCCTTCGTTGATGGCAAGCCGGCCGCTGCTTATGGTATTACGTTGGCGGATAATGCCAATGCGTTGGAGACTATCACGAAAGTGCGGGAAATTTTGGATACGGCGAAGCAGTCCTTCCCGCCGGATATGGAATTGAAAATAGTCGTAGACCGTACGAATTATATTTCCGAATCCATGCATGAGGTATCATATACCTTTATTGAAGCGCTTATCATGGTTATGATAATCATGTATGTATTTTTGCAAAATCGTGGCGCGACAATTATTTCCATTTTGACTATACCGGTATCCCTGGTAGCCACCTTTATTGCCTTTAGGCTGTTGGGCTTTACCATAAATCTTCTTACGCTGTTTGCCTTGATTTTGGCCATCGGTCTGGTGGTGGATGATGCTATTGTAGTGGTGGAGAGCGTTATGCAGGAGCAGGAACGAGGGGAGCAGGATATCAAGAAAGCCACCCTGGCAGCTTTGGGCATTGTGCAAAAGCCAGTTATAGCCATAGCCTTTGTCTTGTTGGCTGTTTTTTTGCCAGTGGCTTTTTTTGAGGGAATGACGGGAATCCTGTATCGTCAGTTTGCCCTGACTATAGCTGTATCCATGGGTATATCGGCGGTAGTGGCTTTATCGCTTACGCCGGCCCTTTGCGTGCTTATTTTGCCATACTTGAGCAGACAGACAGAAAATAACTGTTTGTTAAACCGGTTTCAGTCTATTTTCCGGTACTGTCAGCAAAAATATCTAAAGGGTTTGGGCTGGTGCCTCCGACGCACTGGTATGATATTGACCGGTTTGGCGGTGCTGACGGCGTTAATTGTCGTGGTTTATCGGCTATTGCCTACGGAATTTATTCCTGGCGAGGATCAGGGGTATTATATGGTTGGGGTTAATCTGCCGGAGGGAACTTCTATGAACCGTACGGCTGATTCCATCAACCATTTGGCCGAAGCATTGTTGCAAAATGATGCTTTGGCAAATGTTGTAGGTATTACCGGGGCGGATTTATTGAGTGATACTACCAAGTCCAGTGCAGGAATAATGTTTGTGGCCATGAAGGATTGGGACGAACGCAGAGAGTTAGGTGTCGATACAGAAGAGATTGTGGAATCGGCCAATGAAGCAGTCCAACAATCCATACCTGAGGCTCATGGGCTGGTGGTGGCCCCATTTATTTCCCGAGATATTTCCCTGCAGGTAATGGATATTACCGGTCATACGGATCAGGAGCTTAACGATTTGGCCTTGGCCCTGTATCGGGAAGCTCAAAATCGGGAAGAGTTGGACGAGGTGGAAATTGGCTTTTCAATTAATACACCTTATATTGATTTTACTGTAAATGAGGATCGGGCTAAGGAACTGAATGTGAACCTGGCGGATATCTATGCTACCCTGGAAGTACTTTTAGGCGGTCAGGAAGTAAATGATTTTAATCGTTACGGACAGGTGTATAAAACGGTATTGCAGGCTGATCAAGGCTATCGGGCCACTGAGATGGATTTGCGGTATTTGTATGTTCGCAGTGCAGATGGGGTAATGATACCGATAAACAGTCTGGTGCAATCCAACAAGGGGGTTGGTCCGGCCTATATCAGCCGGTATAACGGTGTGCGGAGTTTTCAGGTGACTGTTACCGCTGCGGAAGGATATTCTTCCGGTGAAGCCATGGATGCCATTGAAGAGGCCGCCAATAAGGTAGTCGGTACAGGTTATCGTTTGGCCTGGTCCAAGGACAGTCAGCAGGAAAAACGGGCTCAGCAGGATGTGGTGTATATTT
>CACZYN010000207.1 GCA_902785445.1 uncultured Anaerovibrio sp. | reverse complement strand
AGGAAGAATTATTCAAATAAAATATGGCACTACAAAGGGGCTGTCAACACGACAGCCCCTATTTTAATACCTTTCCCGCCGAACTCAGAATTTGAACTTTCTAATAGTATTCTTTAGTGTTTCAGCCTGACTGCTTAATTCTGCACTGGCCGTAGCACTTTCCTCCGCGGTTGATGAATTATTCTGAACCACATTAGAAACCTGCAGTATCCCCTGATTCAGCATTTTCAACGCGGCACTCTGCTTTTCTGAGGCAGTAGCAATATCATCAACTAAAGCAGCTACCTTATCCACTCCATTCTTTATGTCCTTAAGAGCATTCGCCGTTGTCTTGGCCAATTTCGTACCAGCTTCCACATTTCCCAAAGATCCTTCAATAATGTCCGTTGTCTCCTGGGCTGCCTTGGCGCACCGGCTGGCCAAATTCCGCACTTCCTCGGCCACAACCGCAAAGCCTTTACCGTGTTGCCCGGCTCTCGCCGCTTCAACTGCGGCATTTAAAGCCAAAATATTTGTCTGGAAGGCGATTTCATTTATTACCTTAATGATATTAGAAATGCTCTTGGATGATGCACCTATATCATCAATAGCCACCAACATTTCATGCATTTGGTCATTGCCCTTGTCGGCCATGGAGCGGGCCGAAGCTGTAAGGCGATTAGCTTCATCAGCATTGTTGGCTGTCATGGCCAGCTGACTATTTATCTCTGAAATTGAGGATGAAAGCTCTTCTACCGAGGAGGCCTGGGCAGCTGCACCATCGGCCAGTTGATTGCCCGAAGCAGATATATTGCTGGCTCCGCTAGCTACCTGATCGGAAACCTCAGCAATATGCCGGACCAATTCATTAAGATGTCGAGTCATAGCATTAAAGGCTTCCGCCACCCGACCAATTTCATCCTCGGAATCCACTTCCATCTCCATGGTCAGATCCCCATCCGCCATTTTCCGGGCTTTATACTCCATCTCTACCAGTGGACTGGTAATGCGATTGCTGAACCAGCCGGCATATATACCGGACAAAGCCAGGGAAACCAACATTCCCAAACAAATTATCAGCAAGAGATTTCTGGATTTGGCATTAAGCTCGCTTTTAGGCACCACCATGATGTACTTCATGCCATTTTTCAAGACCGAGTACCCAGCCACATAGCTTTCTCCGTTATAGGAAAACTCACAGATTTCCTGCTGTTTTTTGTTGCTTACAAAGCTATCCAAGGCACTGTCCATTTCCTTTAGGGATTGAGGATGCTCCGGCTGCTTGCTGGCAATTATATTATTATTACTGTCAGCCAGCATGGCAAAACCACTTTCAAATATTTTGGCATCGGCAATCTTACGCTGAATTATATTAAAATCAATATCCATGCCGGCAATACCTATCTCCGTGCCGTCACTGGCAAAAAGCGGTACCACGTAGGAAATCATATATACGTTAAGATTGGCATTGTGATATGGATTCATCCAGGTCGGCTTATGGTTGTTGATTGGTATATAATACCATCCCACATGGGCAATATCCGTTTTTTCATAAAGAGTTATATCCGTAGGGGTTATTTCCTTGAATGGACCGGAGGTGGTGTCCCTAGTTCCTAAAACTCCCGCCGTAGGCGCTGAAATATCCGGGTTAAATTTCACATAATAGGACATGGTGCCTTCCACGCTGTTGGCACAGTTTTTGGCCATAAATCCAGCGCTGGTTTCTTCGCTAATTACATAATAGCTATCGGTACTCAACCGCTCCAAATCCGTCAGGTCGCCAATTACTGCCGCTGCCAAAGAATTAACCCCTGTTTCCACACAGGCCATTGTTTCATTAATGTCCTTGGCATTACTTTCGCTGGTCGCCATAAGTTCTCTTTCAGCACTATCCCCAGTGACACTCAAAGAATTGACTATGGCCATAGCGCCCACAACCATTACCGATAGCAATGTACAACATACTATTGTTATCAATAACTTCATCCGAATTGATTGAAGCTTAAACATATGTGCACCCCCTCTAAATTTGCTTTATTCGCTATCAGTTCTCCAAATCCTTTAAAAAATGCAATTACACACAAAAAAGACAGCCGTGGTCCATCATTGAACTCACAGCTGTCTATATACACCTATTTATTAGCCATTCTCTTATGCTGGCTCAAACATATCCTTGGTCACACCGCATATAGGGCAAACCCAATCCTCTGGCAAATCCTCAAAGGCAGTACCTGGTGCCACACCACTATCAGGATCTCCCACCTCCGGATCATAAACATAGCCACAAGGTCCACACTGATATTTAGTCATACAAACGCCCCACTTTCTCTCTTAAATATAATTATTAACAACCAGCCTTAAAATAGCCAGCCCACATCACCTTGAGATATACTTCGCTGAATTTTTTGTTTTTCCTGCCAAGATATTTTTATGGCTCAATAATTGGGAAATAAGGATTGAAAATAACTATATAATCCGTCAACTGACCTAACAACTCCTTGTTACCCTCCTGGCGAATGTTTTTCTGAGCCGCCTTATTCTTGGTAAGAACAGTAAACAATCCTTCCTTCGGCATTGTCCAGGTTACATCAGCATTCGGAGACTGCTCTCCCTTCTGATACACCAAGACTCCTGCCTTTACGGTGAGCAAATATTTTTCACCGGTATCGGTAAGAATTAGATTAGCCGTAAAATTCAAATCCTGTGCCGCATTATTATCCAGGCATATATCGATATAGTTCAGCATTAATTCCGAACCCATCTTTTTCCGCACATCCGGGCTGCCCCCCGCATTAGAAAATGGAACAGAACCATTTCTCAGCTCCTTGGCCGCACATAAATAAGCATTACGCCAGGTACCGGACTCAGCCTGATACCCCAGCTGCTCCATGGCATCAGCACACAGGTTGCGAGCCTCCTGATTATTTGGCTCGGCAAATACTATTTGATTGGTTACCTCAGCTACCCACTGATACTTGCCAGCAGCAAAATCCTTCTTGGCCTTTTCCAGGATAACCTTACTGCCCCCCATGTATTCTACAGTCTTTTTAGCTGTATCCTCCGGTGGCAGCTTGTGCAAATTAACCGGGTTGGCATCATACCAGCCCATGTATTTTTCATACACGGCCTTGGAATCGTGAGCCACAGTGCCGTAATACTGACGAGTATACCAAACCTTCTCCAACGGATCAGGCAATTTTATCTTGTAGGCAATCTCGTTTTGCGTCAAACCCTGATTGAGATAGAAAAGCGTCTGATCATTAATGAATTTATACATTAACGCCGTATTAGTCATATATTCCTTGATGACCTGATTGCCCCAATGCGGCCAATTGTGGGCCTGGAAGGTAACCTCGGCCTCCTTACCATAGCGGGACAAGGCTTCCATAATATAATACGACCACTTATTACCATCTCTTACCTGGGCTCCCCGCAATGTATATAAATTATGCAGGGTTCCTGTGCAGTTTTCAGCCACCCAAAGGGCCTTTTTCTCCGGGAACCAGGTATTCATCTCCGATGGGGCCTC
>CACZYN010000206.1 GCA_902785445.1 uncultured Anaerovibrio sp. | reverse complement strand
CGATTTCTTCATCGGCGAAGGCAAAGCTAAGGTCAATAATGTCACGGAGCTTCATCCCGTTTACTTCTATTATTTTGTCACCGGGAACCAGCTCCAGCTCTTCTGCCAAGCTGCCGGCCTCCACGGACAATATCTTCCCGTAGCCCATATTTCCTCCTGAGTGTAAATAGGGAGTGATGAAATCATCACTCCCCGAAAAATAGCTATGTAATTAATATCCAAAGCTGATATTACTCAGCCTCTGCAACCTCACTGTCCTCAGCGGACTCATTAAGCTGACGCATGCTAAGAGAAATGCGTTTTCTCTCAATGTCGATGTTCAAAATCTTTACAGTTACATTATCTCCGATAGCGACAACTTCGTCAGCGCTCTTAATGCGACGCTCAGCCAACTCGCCCATTGGGATAAGTCCATCCAGACCCTGCTCGATGCGCATGAAAGCACCAAAAGCCTTCAAGCCAACAATCTCACCGGAAATAACATCGCCAGCGTGATACTTCTCAGCCTTTACTACCCAAGGATCAGGCATGGTATCCTTAACGCTCAGGGAGATGCGGAGCTTACCATCCTCACTGGTAGCAATGCTCTTAATCTTAACATCAATCTCCTGACCTTCCTCAAGAACATCAGTTGGATCCTTAACACGGTTCCAGGAGAAGTCGGAAATGTGTACCAAACCATCAATACCACCGATATCGATGAATGCACCATAGCTTACCAGGCGCTTAACGGTACCCTTAACAATATCCCCTTCCTTGACATTTTCCAGCCAAGACTTCAGCTCAGTTTCCAAAAGCTGACGACGGGACAGAACAAGACGCTGCTTGGAAGGATCCAATTCAATTGGCAGAACCTTTACAGTCTGACCAACATACTTGGAGAGATCCTTAACAAAATTCAGCTCAATCTGGGATGCTGGAATGAACGCACGTACACCAAGAGCACGAGCTACCAAACCGCCCTTTACAACCTGAGTGATCTCAGCCTCAATAGGCTCAGCCTTTTCAACAATACCATCCAGTTCCTTCCAAGAAGCCAAACGATCAGCCTTTACCTTAGAAACAGTAAGACCATTTTCGCCGCCCTTGGCAACAACCAGAACCTCAATTACGTCATCAACCTTGACAACGTCCTTAGCAGATTCAGGAGCAGGCTCAGCAAGCTCAGTCTTGGAAATAGGAACATCGTTCTTGTTTCCCTGAATGTTAACGATTGCTTCATTATCATTTACAGCAACAACTGTAGCCTTAACTAAATCGCGCTCATGTATCTCCTTCATCGAATCTTCATTTGCCAACCAATCTTCCATGGAATTCATTTCTTCTGACACTTTTTATAAACCTCCTTGATAATCCAGTCCGGTGTAGAAGCCCCGGCTGTGATACCAATTTTTTTTATTTTTTCAAACCAATCGTCACAAAGCTCTTCTGCTGTTTCGACATGGTAAGTTTTGCATTTTTCGCCACAAAGCTGAGCCAGCCTGGTGGTATTGGCGCTGTTTTTTCCGCCTATGACAATCATTAAATCTACTTGTCCGGCCAAATCCAGCGCTGCTGACTGCCGTTGATCAGTGGCAGTACAGATAGTTCTGAGTATTTTTAAGTCCACCGACTTTTCCAAAAGGCTAGTAACAATCTCCTTGAATTTTGCTCCAGAAAAGGTGGTTTGGGACACCACACCTAAACGGCCAAAACTCGATAAACTGTCGGCTTCCTCCACCGTTTCCAAGACTATTGCCTTTTCCCCGGCCCACTCAAGAATACTTCGAACCTCCGGATGATGCTTTTCACCAATAACCACTACTTGATATCCTTCATCCGCCAATTTCTTGGCCGACATCTGTGCTTTACGCACATGAGGGCAAGTAGCATCTATCATATTAAGTCCCATGGACTCAATCCTACTATATATATCTGGCCCAACACCATGTGAGCGGATAATAATAGTTCCCTCACTGACTTCATCCAGTGAGTCCACTGTTCCGACACCATTTTCGGCCAGTTTTGCTACCATCTGGGGATTATGTATTATCGGTCCCAAGGTATTAGTAACCTGATTAGGTGCCGCTGCATTTTCAGCCAGCTGAATAGCTCGCTTCACCCCATAACAAAAGCCCAGATTTTCAGCAAGGATTACCTCCATAATACATCACCTGGTACGATAATTCTCGAAAATCTTCAACATACCCGTAAATTATATCATTATTTTTCAAACTTGGCTATGTATTTTTATTAAATTATCAATTTTCTCCATAATTTTTTGGGAAAATGCCACCAAAGCTTCCTTATCATTATGTTTTCCTTCAAAATACATAGGCTCCCCAAAAATAATATGCAGCTTAGGCAAAAGCCCACCATTCTGAAAAATTTTATTGGTGCCAATAAGGGCTGTTGGCACCACCGGAACCTTCCCCATAGCTGCCAGCAGAGCCACCCCTGCTTCTGCCTTATGAGTTTTACCATCCTTGCTGCGGGTTCCCTCCGGAAACACTCCCAGACAAAGATTTTGTTTCAAAATATTCAGGGCTGTCTTTATAGCCCCCCGGTCTGCTGCTCCCCGTTTTACCGGAAAAGCATACAAGCTGCGTATAATTGCTCCGGCAATGGCCGGTGAAAATAATTCCTCCTTGGCCATGTAAGCAACCGGCCGAGGCATATAGGCCCCAATTACTGGTGGATCCCAATTGCTGAGATGATTGGCAGCCATAATCATGCCACCCTCCATAGGGATATTTTCCTTTCCCACCACCTTGGTCCGAAACAAAAGACTAAATAATGTACTTAAAATTACCCGTAATACCTTATAAAACATTTTCTCACCTGCATCTTTGGATAATCGCTTCCACCACTTCATCTATGGACATATTGCTGGTATCCAGAAGCTCCGCATCCTCCGCCTGAACCAATGGAGAAATCTCCCGCTCACTGTCAGCCTTGTCTCTGGCCGCGATTTCCTGCTTTAATTGTTCCACATCCACATCATAGCCCTTGGCCTTCATTTCCTTGAAACGACGGTCGGCCCGCTCTTCGATGGATGCCGTCAGGAAAATCTTCACATCCGCATTAGGCAGCACATTTGTAGCAATATCACGGCCATCCATTATAACCGCCCCCTGAGCGCCCATCTGCCGCTGAATATCCGTCAGCCTCTCCCTTACCGGACCCAGCGCCGCCACCTGGGAAACAATACCAGTAACTTCCGGCGTACGGATTGCTGCAGTTACCTCTGTGCCATCCACGAACACCTTGGTTTTGCCTTCTTTATAATCAAGGACAATATCAATATCCTTTACCACTTCATTGATGAGGTCATCAGTGACTGGCTTACCCTGCTGCAAGGTCTTCCAAGCCACCGCCCTATACATAGCTCCAGTATCAATATAGGTATAGCCTAATTCCTTGGCAGCTAACTGGGCCACGGTACTTTTGCCGGCTCCAGCCGGTCCATCGATTGCAACTGTTAATTTTTTCATAAAATCAATACCTTCTTATTATATTTATTATTTAATAAAATTTGTCAATTCATCGTAAA
>CACZYN010000205.1 GCA_902785445.1 uncultured Anaerovibrio sp. | reverse complement strand
TTATAATGATGCGGTTGGCTTCTTCAAGGACAATGCTGATGTTTCCAAGCGTATAGGTCGTATGAGTGAAATGTTTGCTGATACTACTTATCGTGCTTCCAATTACCAGAGTATTGGTATCAGTGTGGCTAAAGACGGCAGCTTGGCTGTGGATGAAGAAAAGTTGGCCAATTCCATAGTTTCCAATCCTGATAAGGTAAGCCGTATTCTTGGTAATGATGGCTTGGCCGGTAAGGCACAGTCTCACATGAATACCGCCAATTCTCAGAAGGATAGATTGTTCCCGTCGGTTGATTCCCTGTTTGGCCAGGAATTAAAGACTGCGCAGGTTTATACCGGTAGTGGTTTGATGCGGATGAATGGCTATGCCAATATGGGTAATCTCTTTAATATGTATTTCTAAGATAATATAAAATCAGCCTCGGCTTTGGCCGAGGCTTTTTTATTAGGATCATAGGGGGAAAATCACCCGATTAGTGTCAATAATTGTTTGCTAATTAGGACGGCGGTTACAATAATAAAAAGTGGACGAATATAGCTTACGCCCTTGCTGATGGCTACCTTGGAGCCGGCGATGGCTCCAAGTATCATAAATACGCCCATTGGTATGGCATAGGAGAAATTCACACAACCTAAACAGGAAAATAAAATAGCTGCTGCGATATTGCTGGCGAAATTCATGGCCTTGGCGTTGCCGGTGGCAAAAATAAAGTCGAAGCCAATCATTATAAAACCAAAGAGAATAAAGGAACCGGTACCAGGACCGAAAAAACCGTCATAAAAGCCCAAAGCAAAAGCCATAATGAGGCATAAAAGCATTTTTTTGCCGGTTATGGCCTGTGGCTTGGCATCCTTGCCCCAATCCTTTTTAAACAAGGTGTAGAAGAATACCAATATCAGCATGACAATTATCAATGGCCGCAAAAACTCTGATGAAATAAATTGTACCAATATTACACCGGCCAAAGAACCAATAAAGGAAAGAGGGCATAATTTCTTCATCAGGCTTGTGTCCATTTTTCCCGCCCGGACAAAGGTCAGGAAGCTGAACACGGAACCCATGGATGCAGCAACCTTGTTGGTGCCCAGAACGATTACCGGTGGAAGTCCCGTCCACATCAGGGCCGGAATGGTAATAAGGCCACCACCGCCTACGGCAGCGTCAATAAAAGCTCCTATAAAGCCAAATATGGCTAAAAAAACCAGTGCTTCAAAATCCATATTAATCTCCTTACTAATATTTAAAATACAAGGTGATTATAACGCAATTGTTCAAATATTCCAATAAATGAAAATTCATTTTTGACAAAGCTCCCAGAAAAAATGTTTTAAATATTATGAAAATTTAATCATATTACCTATGTTACATAAATATAGTTTATACTTTCATTATAGAATTTCGTATTATTTATTGAAAGCTATTACTTTGTTATGTTATACTGATTATGGCCTAAAAATTTTAAAAGGGGGTTGAGGTCAAATGAATTTATCCGTAAAAATTTTTATTGCTCTGGTATTATCTGTTATTGTAGGACTCATCGCCGGAGCAGAGGGTCTGCCATTTATTAAATGGTGGATTGCACCAATTGGTACCATGTTCATCAACCTCATCAAGATGATGATTGTACCAGTTGTATTCTTCTCCCTGGTTGTTGGTATTACCAGCTTGGGTGATACTAAGAAGTTGGGACGTATCGGTGCAAAGACTGTTGGTATTTATTTGGTTACCACTGCAATTGCCATCGCTATCGGTTTTGCCGTAGCTGGTATCATTGGTCCTGGTGTGGGATCTGACTTCGTTGCTGGTCAGCAGCCAAAGGTTAAGGAAGCTCCTTACATCATGCAGGTTTTCCTTGACATGATTCCTACCAACCCTATTGATTCCATGGCGAAGGCAGCTATTTTGCCTACCATCGTATTTGCACTCTTCATTGGTGTAGGCATCGTCAAGGTTGGCGGTGAGCGGGCGGAGCTGCTCATCAAATTCTTCGATGCCGGTGCTGAGGTTTGCTACAAGGTTATCGGTATGGTTATGGAATTGGCTCCTTACGGCGTATTCTGCTTGCTGCTTCCTGTAGTTGCCCAGAATGGTCCAAAGGTATTGTTACCACTTCTCACCGTTATTGCCTGTGTTGCTGTTGGTTGTACTATCCACGCTGTGGGTGTATATTCCACCATGGCTAGGGTATTCGGTGGTCATAGCCCAGTTGATTTCTTCAAGGGTATGTCCGAGCAGATGATGATAGCCTTCACTACTTGTTCTTCTGCTGCTGCATTACCAGTAAACATGAAGAACTGCCAGGAGAAGCTGGGTGTAAGTCGGGAGATTTCCTCCTTCGTACTTCCATTGGGTGCTACCCTGAACATGGATGGTACCGCTCTTTACATGGGCGTTTGCTCACTGTTTGTGGCTAATGTATACGGTGTTCCACTTGGATTTGACCAGATGATGATGGTTGTATTGACTGGTACCTTGGCATCCATTGGTACTGCCGGTGTTCCAGGTGCTGGCCTTATCATGTTGGCAATGGTTCTCCAGACTGTTGGTCTTCCATTGGAAGGTCTTGCACTGGTGGCTGGTATTGACCGTGTATTGGATATGTTCCGTACCTGCGTTAATATCACTGGTGATGGTGCCGTTTCTATCGTTATTAACGAAAGCGAAAAGAACGCCGCTTAATTTTACTAGCTAGATTTTTATAAGGGATTGTGAAAATGAGAAATCGTTTTCATGATCCCTTATTTTTTTGCTAATATTCAGATAAATGCGTATAATATTATTAATTAGTGTTGACGCTAAAGAATGACTGTGGTAGTATATTAACATGTTATCGTTTTAATACTTTAATAAAGTAAAGAATTGTTTGGGGGACAAGCCATGGCAACACATGATAATGAATATTTGACTATTGCCCTGCCTAAGGGAAAGTTGTTTGGACTTTCAGCTGATTTGCTGGAAAAGATTGGTTATACCGCCGAGGATTTAAGTGAAAAATCCCGCAAATTGGTTATTACCAATGAAGAGAAGAAAATCAAATTCATAATCAGCAAAACTGCGGATGTTCCCACTTATGTGGAATATGGAGCGGCAGATATTGGAGTCATTGGTAAGGATGTGCTCATGGAGTCCGGGAAGGATGTTTATGAACTCTTGGACTTAGGCTTTGGCAAATGTCATTTGATGATGGCGGTGGATAAGAATAACAAACGGGAAAAGCTCTCTGATTACGCCAATACTCGCGTAGCCACCAAGTTCCCTCATATTGCCGAAAAGTTTTTTAATGGCAAGGGTATGCAGATGGAATATATAAAGCTCAATGGCTCCATTGAGCTTGGCCCGATAGTCGGCTTATCCGAAAGTATCGTGGATATAGTGGAAACCGGTACAACCCTGCGGGAGAATAATTCGGAAGACATTGCCTTCATTATGGATGCTACTGCCCGGCTAATTTGTAATCGGGTCAGCTTTAAACTGAAATTTGAACGCATCCATCAATTGACTGAGGATTTGCGTAAGATAATGGAACAGGCAAAATGATTATGGGGGAAGTA
>CACZYN010000204.1 GCA_902785445.1 uncultured Anaerovibrio sp. | reverse complement strand
AAGAATTTCCTTGACCTTTTCCACACTATGAAATTCCGGCTGAGCCATTATTTCCGTAGTACCGCCCAAATAAAGGCGTTCCTTACGGTCGGAAGCCAAGGCATTCTTGATTAAATCCAAAGCGGAATTATACAACCCTTTATCACCAATAACCGCTTTTATCTCCTTAAGGCTCTTGGTGTGAATTTTCTCTAGAGTATGACCAGTTAGATGGGCATTAGCCACCTGAGCCATACGCTGAAAATCTTCAAAGGTAGCCCCAGCAGGCATTTCCATAATACGGTTTTCCACAAAGCCTGCATCAGTCATCAGTACCGCGATGATCCGATGATCATCCAAAGGTAAAAACTGCATGCAACGAAAGGCCGCCTTAGAAATCTGGGGGGCCAATACCAAGGACACATTCTTGGTCATTTTTGAAATCAGCTTGGCAGTTTCCTGGAAAACCTGATCTATGCGCTGAACCTTGGACTTGTACCATTTGTCAATCATGGTCTTTTCCTTGTCAGTCATCGGTTGAACTGGCAACAGGGAATCCACATAAAGCCTATATCCCTTAGATGAAGGAACCCGGCCAGAGGATGTGTGGATATGCTCCAGATATCCCAACATCTCCAAATCCGCCATCTCATTGCGGATGGTGGCTGGACTCACCCCCAAATCATACTTGCGGGCCAAGGTCCTGGAGCCCACTGGCTCAGCGGTAGCTATATAATCTTGAATGACGGCTTGCAGTATATGCTGCTTTCTCTCATCAATCATCTTTGGCCTCCTGTTGTTAGCACTCCACTTTGCTGAGTGCTAACTTCTATAAAAACTATAACACATAAAAATAAAAAGTCAATAAGTCAATAAAAATATTTTCCACTATTTGAAGGAAATATCAAAAAATCACCAATATAAAAAACATCCCTTGAAAACAGCCATCAGGTTGTTATCAAGGGATGTTTATTTATGCTAACAAACTCTTAGAACTGGAATTTCTGCAAGGAAGTCTGCAATTCCTGAGCCAAATCTGCCAAAGACTGGCTGGCATCAGCAATTTCCGTAGCCGAAGCACTTTGTTCCTCAGAGGCAGCAGAAACGCTTTCCATTTCCTGGGATACCTCATCGCCCTTACCAGCAATACGAACGGACTTCTCGTTAATGTTACGGGTATCTTCCGATACTGCCTGCAATTCATTAATCATATTCTGGGCCCGCTCCACAACACCATTGGAGGCAACATTGATTGCCTGGAAGGTTTCCCGAAGCTTTTCAACCGAGGCACTACCAGCTCTTACAGCCGTGCTGCCCTTTTCCATGGAGCTAACCGCTGCATCGGTATTATTTTGGATGCCCCGGATAAGGTCAGTAATCTGCTGGGCTGCATTCTGGGACTCCTCAGCCAGCTTTCTTACTTCCTCGGCAACAACAGCAAAGCCTCGGCCCTGCTCACCGGCCCGGGCAGCCTCGATGGCCGCATTCAAAGCCAACAAATTGGTCTGGCCGGCAATACCGGAAATAGTTTCCACAATCTGACCGATTTCCTGAGAGCTCTGCCCCAGCTTATTAACTGTATCTGCGGATTCCTTAACAATGGCCTCAGCCGACAAAATCTGTTCAACAGCAAACTCGATGGCCTTAGTACCTTCTTCCGCCTGGTCATTAGCGGATTTGGCCTCGGAAGTTACGGCTCCGGCAGCCGTACCAAGATTCTTAACGGCCTTATTGGAGTTATCCACGGATTCCTTCATATCCTGCAACAACTGCTGCTGCTCTATAACCGCACTAGCCGAAATGGTAACGTTCTGGGCCACCTGATCAGAAGCCTGGGCCGACTGACCGGCAGAAGCAGTTAATTCTTCCGAGCTGGCAGCTAGCTGTTCCGAAGACTTGCTTATCTGGCGCATTAGCTTGTTGAGGGTATCACAAACTTCATCAATGGCGTGCTCCATAGCACCAAACTCATCGCCCCGGGCTACCAGGTTACGATTGATGCGGAAATCACCATCCCGCAGTTTCTGGCAAATGCCCATCATTCTTTGGAGCGGAGAAGTAATTTCCTTGGTAATCCACAGGGAAGCAAGCACCAAAATCACCAAGGTAATCACACTCAGAATAACCATATTCCGCTGGGCAGCATCACTGTCTTCGTCATTGGCCTGATCAATAGCTTCCGCAGCCTTGGCAGCCTCATCGGCCAGATTGGCCAAATCCTTGGCCACAGCAGCAGCTACTTGGGAATTCTGATTATAGATTGCCTGACCTTCGGCCTGGTTGCCACTTTGGGATTGTTTTACCGAAGCATTGAGGCCTTCCTTGAGCTTGGCCCAATCCTTGGCCACCTTGGCATATTTTTCCGCAGTGTCGCCCACACCACCAGATGCCTTGTTAAAGGCTTCCAGATTTTCATCAGTAGTCTTTAGCGCATCGTCATATTTACCCTGAAGATCCTTCATACGGGCCGGATCATCTTTAACAGTGGTCATGATAACCGTCATAGTCTGGGCCGAACGCATACCCTGACGGGCATTGCCCAAATGTACCAGCCCCGTTACATTTACTTGATACAAGTGGGTCATGTCATTCTGGGCATTTTCTATGGCCGTAAAGCCAAAGAACCCTATGAACGCCATACCTATCGCTGCAATAATGGAGAGAATCAGCAGCTTATAGGCTACCTTAAGATTGTTCATAAATTGCATACTAACATCCTCCTTATTTATGTTGACACACATATATCCGTTCTTAATTTTATGGCAAGTAAAAAAAGACTAATTAACTTACCCATGTACTTGCGTTAATTCGCCAAAAGATTCTCTTTATCCTTCTTTTTGTTTCTTTATTTTTAGCAAATTATAAAGGAAGAAAAAACTACATTTCCGTATTTCATACCTACGGCGGTTAAAGATATGTTTTTTTCGGATTCCCGAAGCAATTCCTTGGCCGTCATTTCTTGTATGGCCTCTCCAAAAACCTCATGAATATCCCGGGAAAATTTCGCCTTGAATTTTTCCTTATCAATACCCTGAGACATACGTAGCCCCAAAAAGCAAAATTCCTCCATGTGAGCTTGCTCATCAGCCAGTTCTTCCATCTGGGAAAAAACTTTATTCTCCTGTATCAAGGTAGTGTAATCTTCGATGTTATCCGGGTTTTCATAGCGGTTGCCACCCCAATAAGAATGGGCACCGGCTCCCAGTCCCAAATATGGTACATCCTGCCAATAAAGACTGTTGTGCTGACTTTCGTGCCCCCTCAGTGCATAATTGGATATCTCGTACCGCTCATAGCCACTCTTGGGAAGTTTCTCCACAATATAGTCATACATACTGTCCACCAGCTCATCCTCAGGCAGAACTAACTTAGCCAATTCACGCTGCTTGGCAAATACCGTTCCTTCTTCCACCTGCAGGCCATATATGGAAATATGCTGTATCCCAAGGTTTAATGCTTGTTCCACCGATGCCCGCAAAATGTCCATGGTCTGATTTGGTAAACCATACATTAAATCAATACTGATATTGGTAAAGCCAGCTTCCTGCGCCTTTTTTACCTTTTCAACGGCTTCCCTTGCATTATGAAGCCGCCCTATTTTAAGCAGGTATCATCAAAACTCTGAACCCCAATACTTAACCGATTTACTCCACTTTTCTTCATTAAATATAGCTTTTCTTCATTTAATGAACAAGGGTTGGCTTCCATGGTAAATTCCGCCACATCACTTAGCGACGTATTGGCCTGAATGCTTTGAAAAAGTATTTCCATTTGTTCCAGAGACAGGTGACTGGGGGTGCCACCACCAATATAGACGGTTCTGGGGTGCAGCTTGCCCGTCTCGCCACACCTATCTGCCAGTAACTCCATCTCCCGGCTCAAAGCATTTAAATAAGCAGCAATATACCGTTCCCGCCCGGCAAAGGAGGGAAAATCGCAGTAGAAGCATTTCTGCCTGCAAAAGGGAATATGAATGTATAGGCCAAAATCAGTTTGCATTTTTCCTCCTAGATAAAGCAAAATGGTTGCCACATCATACAGCAACCATTATATGTGTTCTGGAATAAGACAGAGGGTACTTTTCACCTGCAAGAGTGGAGTCCGTGCCGTAGGCTCAATATGGGCAAAAAATAGATTAGTGTTCGATGTATGTGCGACTCTGTCGCATATGGAAGAAACAGAACAAAAAGTACATGTTGATTTGGACGCAGCGATGAAGCCGAAAAGGTTTCCCTCTGGCCGCGCAGAATCTTTATTCAATATTCAATATGGCCATAAAGGCTTCCTGTGGCACCTCTACCCGTCCCACAGCCTTCATGCGCTTCTTGCCTTCCTTTTGCTTCTCCAGCAATTTCCGCTTACGGGTAATATCACCGCCATAGCACTTGGCCAATACATCCTTGCGCATGGCCCGCACATTCTCCCGAGCAATAATCTTATTGCCAATAGCAGCCTGAATAGGAATCTCAAACATCTGCTGAGGAATGATGGTCTTCAGCTTCGCTGCCAAGGAACGCCCCCGGGCCGCAGCATTATCCACATGAACGATGGTAGATAAAGCATCCACCGGGTCGCCATTTAAAAGGATGTCCAGCTTCACCAGCTTGGCAGGCTGATAATCCGCCAGCTCATAATCCAGGGAAGCATACCCTCTAGTGGAGGATTTCAGCTTATCAAAATAATCATAGATTATTTCACTAAGAGGAATATGATAGATAATCATTACCCGGTTCACATCCAGGTAATCCATGCTCTTGAACTCTCCCCGCTTATTTTGGGAGATTTCCATCACCGCACCCACAAAATCGTTTGGCACGATAACAGTAGCCTTTACGAAAGGCTCCTCAATATGCTCAATAGTGGTTGGAGCTGGGAGGTCTGACGGATTATCTACCTTTACCATTTCTCCATCGGTTTTATAAACATGATAAATAACGCTAGGAGCCGTGGTAATCAGCTTAAGGTTGTACTCCCTTTCCAGGCGCTCCTGAATGACATCCATGTGAAGCAAGCCCAAGAAACCACAACGGTAACCAAATCCCAAGGCTACGGAGGTCTCTGGTTCAAATACCAGGGCTGCATCATTAAGCTGTAATTTTTCCAAAGCATCCTTAAGGTTGTCATAATCGGCACTGTCCACTGGATACAGACCGCAGTATACCATAGGAGTTACTCCCCGATAGCCTGGCAAAGGCTCTGCCACGCCTCTGTTGGCCAAGGTAACTGTATCACCTACCCGAACATCCCGAACCTGTTTCAAGGAACCAGCCAGGTACCCAACCGAGCCAGGGCCAAGCTCACTTAACTCTGTAGCTGCCGGTCTAAAGCAGCCAATCTCCGTAGCCTCAAACACCTTGCCAGTGGCCATCATTTTCAGGTTCATACCTTTTTTTACTACGCCATCCATAATGCGGATATGGGCAATTGCTCCCTTATAAGCATCAAAATAGGAATCAAAAATCAAGGCACTAAGTGGCTTGTCTTTATCGCCAGATGGAGCCGGTATCCGCTCCACAATAGCATCTAATATTTCCTCGATGCCTTGACCAGTCTTGGCTGAAGCCAAAATAGCATCACTGGCATCCAAGCCAATAACATCCTCGATTTCCTGCTTTACCCTATCCGGGTCCGCACTTGGCAAATCGATCTTATTTATTACAGGAATGATTTCCAGATCATGTTCCAAGGCCATATATACGTTAGCCAAAGTCTGCGCCTCCACGCCCTGGGCTGCATCCA
>CACZYN010000203.1 GCA_902785445.1 uncultured Anaerovibrio sp. | reverse complement strand
CACATCCTCAAAAATGGTCAGCTTGCCGGCCTTCACGGTAAAATTTTCTATTTTAGTACAGCACAGCTTGGAGCAGTCCTCTCCCTCTCCGTTACTGTGGCGAAACAAGCGTTTTAACATGATTTTTCCTCTATTTAAGCTGGTTATTATAAGCTCTGTGGTCTAATATGAACCCTATTATAGCATAAATTACCAGTACCGCAACCGACCCCCAGGCCACCGGATTTTCCATGGCAATGCCCCGAAGGAGATAGCTGGTATGGGTCAGAGGCAAAATATCAATAAATATCCGAATAATATCCGGCAAGGTGGCTGTGGTAAAGAATGTTCCACACAAAAAGGACATAGGCAGGAGAATATAGGTATTCACCTGGGACAATTCCTCAAAGCTGTCCATACTTAGGGCTGCCAAAAAACCTACTTCAGCAAATACCACGCAGTTTAACACCAAAACCATAAGAAAACCGAGATTAATATGGATGTTTGCCCCAAAAGCCAAAGCCAAGGCCAGAATAATGGCTGAGGAAATCAACCCCCGCAGCACTGCTGCCAGTATCTTGCCAATAATAAAGGAAGAAGGACTTACCGGAGCAATAATATATTCTCCTATACTACGGTGATACACCCGCTCCGTACATAAAGGGGTCAGGCTATTGTAGCTGATATTCATGGAATTCAGCGCCATAATACCTGGCACCAGAAAATCAATATAGGAACCGGAGCCCACTTGAATATTTCGTCCCAGGCCCCAGCCAAAGGCCACCAAATACAGCATAGGAGCCACCATTCGGCTCAAAATAAATTTAGGGAGGCGACGTTTCAGCACCACCCAATCCCGCCAAAAAACGGTGCCAATATCATACAGCATCATACACCCTCCCTACGGCCAGTCAGTTCAATAAAGGCATCTTCCAGATTGGTCTTTCTGATGCGGACACCATGTTCCAATTCCCCGGCAAAGGCCGCCGCTTCCTTACGGCTATCAAAAAATTGATACTGACGCCCTTCCGTGCCATCCCACTCCACAGCAAACCTTCCCATGCGATTACAGAAATTCTCCGGAGTATCGATGGCAACTAATCTCCCCTTATTGATAATAGCTACCCGATTACAGAGGGCTTCCGCCTCCTCAATGTAATGAGTGGTCAAAACCACCGTAGTTCCTTGGGCAGACAAATTGCGAATTAAATCCCAGATACGTCGCCGAACCTGGGGGTCAAGAGCCACTGTAGGCTCATCCATAAAGAGAATCTTCGGTTCATGAATAAGAGCCCGGGCAATCAAAAGCCGCCGCTTCATGCCACCGGACAAGGCCCGAGGCATAAGATTTATAGTTTGAGAAAGCTCCACAAAATCCAGCATTTCAGCGATTTTCCGTTTCCGGTCCGCCGCTGACATATGATGAAGCTTAGCATGGAGCTCCATATTCTCCCCCACGGTCAAATCATTGTCAAAATTGATATTTTGGGGCACTACCCCAATCATTTTTTTTATATCAATAGGATGTTCCTTTATAGAACACCCCTGATATTCAATATTACCTGCCGTGGCTTCCATTTCCATGGTGAGCATCCGAATGGTAGTAGTCTTGCCCGCTCCATTGGGGCCCAACAGGCCAAAAATTTCTCCATCCTGGACGCTAAGGGATAAATTATCTACCGCCAGAGTCTTTACCTGTTTTTTATGTTCATTTTTTATGGTAAATTCCTTGACCAGATTTTCGATTTTTATCATATTTGCTCCATACATTCCAAATAGTGTCACCGCAGTTTAAATGTAATCTTCACCCGCTTGCGGAAGGAAACCGGCTCCCCATATTCATTATAAGCAGTGGTGTACCTATAGCCCCAGGCCGCCTCCAAAGCTGCCTGATCCATGGCCCCATGCCCAGAGGAAGACTCAATCTCCGCACTTTGCACACTACCATCTGTACCTACTGTAATTCGTACCGTAACCTTGCCCTTGATATTTTTCTGGCGAAGGCTTTCCGGATAAATTGGCTCTGGTGCAGCAATCAATTGCGGTGGAATAGCCGGACGCTTGGCTTTTTCTGAACCGTCTCCATTACCAGCCCCGTTGCCGTTGCCTGTACCGTTACCATCACCATTACCAGGGCCTGCGCCATCACCAGTGCCCTTGCCCCCACCAATAGTGCCGTGAAGACTGCTGCCGCTGCCATCGCCAGTACCGCCCATAGCTAAAATAGCATTGGGTACCGGAGCTACCGGGGCATTATGCTCCTGCTTAAACTGTTCCTGTTTTTCCGGCTCCTTGGTGAATTTTTCCTCGATTTGCGGCAATTTTTCCTTTTTGTTGTCAATTACCACGTCATCAAAGGATGGTGCCGGAGGTGGTGGAGCCGCCTCCATAGGAGCCGCTGCACCAGCTGAACCGGCCGAGCCCCCGGCATCCATATCATAGAGCAGAACATCCACCTGCTTATCTTCCTTAGGTGACACTACTACGAAGAGACCAGAAAGGGAAACAATGGCAAATATTAGCAAGTGAATAACTATGGAACCGGTCCAGGCCCGATATTCCCGTTTTTTATCTGACATCATATCAGTTTCCCCCGGAATCAGCCGCCAAGCCAAATTTTGTGATACCTGCAGCCTTAAATTTGTCCAACAGGCCAATAACCATACCATAATCCAGAGTCTGATCCGCTCGTACTACTATGGCAAAACGAGGGTTCTTGGCATTTTCCGCCTTGGCCCGTACAAGAAGCTCCTTTTCGCTGATAAGCTTATCCTCCAGCCACAAAGAGCCATCGTTTTTCATGGTCACCAGATAGGTAACACTCATCTGGGTTTCCGCACTCTGGGCCTTAGGCATGTTTACCGGAATGGTTTTTAAATTAACCATATACAAGGTACTGAGCATAAAGAATACCAAAAGGAAGAACATGATATCAATCATTGGGATAATCATTACTTCCGGCTTGGGGAAGCCACGTCTGTCTCTAATCCGCATCGTACTCACGCTCCTCTGCCATGCCCTCAGCCAAGGAGAAGCACATTTCCATATCCGACACAATACTGTCAATACGCTGAACAAAATATGCATGCACTGCCAAAGCTATTATAGCAGTACACAGACCCATAGCCGTAGCAATCAGGGCCTCACCTACACCACCGGTAATGGCAGTAGCCTGTCCCGATTCCAGGTTAAATACACTAAATGCGGAAATCATGCCACTGATGGTACCCAAGAGGCCTAACAGGGGAGCCATAGTAACAATAACATTTAAATAGTACAGCCGCTTTCTGAACCGGGCCAAAGCAATACCAGATTGTACCTCAAAAAAAGTGTGGAGAGATACATGCTCACTGCCATCAAAGGCTAACCCCTTAGCCAAGAGAGACGGCAAAGCACCCTTAGTATTTTTCGCCAAATCTGCTGCCTCTTCGCCCTGCCCCTGACTCATTAAATCGGCAAATTTCCGGCCAAAAGAGCGTCCTGCATCCGCCATTTTAAAATACATGCTTCGCTCAATGGCAATAGCCACCACAAACATGGAGCAAAGGAGCAGCACATACATTACTGAACCGCCCTTGTGGAAAAACTCGATACCTGTCATTATTAAGTCCATAATTATCCTCCTAAAAAACA
>CACZYN010000202.1 GCA_902785445.1 uncultured Anaerovibrio sp. | reverse complement strand
CAACAGCTGGTAAAAAACCTGTTTTTATCCCAGGACCAAACCTACGGGCGTAAGGCGGAAGAGTTGCTCTTAGCCCTGGATATGGAGCTGCATTATTCCAAGGATGAAATCTTGGAAATGTACCTTAATACCATCTACTTTGGTTCCGGCTTTTACGGCATAAAGGATGCTGCCAAAGGTTATTTTGATAAACCTGTTGAAAAGCTGGCTCTGCCGGAAGCCGCCATGCTGGCAGGAATCCCCAACGCACCATCAGTGTATTCCCCATATGTGGATTTCAAGCTGGCCAAAAAACGCCAATTCATAGTTTTGGATGCCATGGTCCGGGCGGGTTATCTCAGGGAAGATATCGCCGAGGACGCCAAAATCAAAACCCTGTATTTTGCCAAAGACCAAAAATAAAGGCTGTGAGTATGCAAAATTTATTGCATGTCACAGCCTTTTACTATGTATCAACTATTACCAGGTGGAATCCTTAAACAGCTTATAGGAATCCCATAGCATATTAAAGGATTTGCCCCTTTGGATAAAAGCCCATAACCGTTTAGTGTCCATCCACCCGATGGTAGGCTTCCAGACTTTCCCTGGACCTAGACGCTCCTGGCAAATATTTTCGAATCTGGCTTTATCAATTTCTTCCGGTGGAGGCTCCGCCACGTTGCTTTCTGCCTTGATTTTTAGCCAACCTGGCAAATAATAATGCTCGGTTACCGTGCCATCAAAACCAGACAGCTGCCAAGTCTTAAAAGCCAGCTCCTCAACCATCAAATCCCCATTAAGATACACTGCATATTTTTTTGTAGTATTTTCAAACTCAGTACGCCACTTAACACTGTCAAAAATATAAAAACACAATCCTACCTCCGGGTTTTCATACATCAATGGATGAGCTGCCGCCTCCGGGTCACTGAAAATATCCGGGTAATCCGACCCACCAACAAGGTATATGCCCCACCGACGTTCCCATTTCTTTTCTATCAATTCCTCACATTGGATATACGGTGCTCCATCTAAGCCAGCTTCCTTGGCCTTCAGTATCTCCAGATTGCCATCGTGATCCAAATCTGTAACTGCATAATGCCATTTCTCCCACTGCGAATCCTGCTCCGGTGTTACGAACCAGCCATTGTCATCCCGCTCCGTCTGGGCCAAAATATCAATTTGATGTTCCACCTTCATAGGAGCCGCCATGGCCACGATGGCTACCAACATTGTCAACACTGCCAGCCATACTGACCTAAACACTATCTTTGACATTGAATCTGACCTCCTTAATTCTTTACTTCATCTTTTGCTCCAATTCGACAAGCCCCCTCCACTTTCCTTCTAACCAAAAAGAAATGGAGCCTATGTCCTAAGCTCCATTTCCATATTATTAACTATTCAACTTTATGCCCCTGACCAGGTCTTGGCCCGTTTTCCTTAAAGGTTTCAAAGGAAGACTGATAGGATTTCTGTTCCTTCTTTTTAGCCTCTTTCTTGGCTTTATATTCCTCATACTTTTCCTTGCCCATTTTTATAATGGCCTTCTCTTCCTCTTCCTTCTCGTGCTTTAATTTCTTTATTCTTTCCTGCAGGTCAACATAGAAGTCATGGGTCATTTCTCTGTAAAGAGCTGCATCACGAACAGCTGACTTTGGTGCCAGCTTTCTGTAGGAATAAACCACATCATGGGTCTTGGAATCAATAATATCATAGAAAACATTCAGTCTGGTGTCATTAGACACAGTGCAAACGATATAACCATCGGCGTATTTGCCAATCTGCTGCTTGAAAATCTCCAGGGCCTTGCGGCGATTGAGACGATAAATATCAATATGCTCCTTGTTGTTAATCTCCTTACAAATATCTATGTAAGAAGTAAAGGTATACTGGCCAGACTTATTGGCCTTGATAGCCTCCTCATACAGCATATCAATCAATTCCTCATTGGTTGGCTCTCCCTCCTGTGGAGAGAAATATACATTGCCAATTACAAAATTAGTCATACCAATAAGCCCATCACTATCATAAATGTCCTCTTTGTGGGAACCATTCTCCCAGGCAAAGGCCATCTGAGTACCCATAACAAGTACGCAAACAACAGCCAGCAGCTGCATAATTTTTTTCATTATAAATTACCTCCATAGATGCCTATATTTACAACACTAAGTGTAATATAAACCGCCAATTATGTCCATTAAAAGTATATTAAAACAGCATATAATGGACAAAAATAGGCTGTATGTATCATTTTCCAAAGACTCTTTCCGATATTTTCCGTCCAGTTTGGGTTGTGGCCAACCCACCTTCGGCAGTTTCCTTCACAGCCCGTGGCAAACTGCGACCAATACGATCCATAGCATCAATAACCTCATCCACCGGGATAACGGACTCCACACCAGCCAGAGCCATATCGGCTGCCACCATGGAATGGACTGCCACAAAGCCATTGCGCTTCACACATGGTACCTCTACCAGGCCAGCTACCGGATCACAGGCCAAACCCAGCAAGTTTTTTATAGCTAAAGCTACAGCCGTCCCCACCTGATCCGGGGTGCCGCCAGCCAACTGTACCATAGCGGCAGCTGCCATACCAGCCGCCGTACCACACTCCGCCTGACAGCCACCATAAGCTCCGGCAATAGAAGCATTGGCCTCAATTACCAAACCAATACCCGCTGCCGTAAACAAGGCCTCAACGATTTCCTCTTCCGTGCTATGGTTCTTTTCAGCTGCGGTTTTAATAGCTGCCGGTACAATACCACAGGAACCAGCAGTTGGACAGGCTACTATTCGGCCCATTACCGCATTCACCTCACTGACCCCCACTGCACTGGCAGCCACCGTCATAACGGTATTCCCTGTATAGCTGTTATCCTTATAAGCATAGAGTTTTATGGCATCGCCGCCCGTAAGTCCACTCAAGGATTTATCCTTGTTGGCGATTCCCCGTTGAATGGACTCCTGCATTACCTGCCAGTTGTCCTGCATAGATTTAAGCATTTGCTCTCTGCTGTCAAAGGAATTTTCCAGCTCATATTCCATTGTAATTTTACCAATACTTGTTTTTTTCTCTTTAGCCAACTCAAACCAATGAGGATGTTCATAATGACTTCCATCCTCACGGATGATACAATGCCCGTAAGCAGCATAAAGAATCATGCGAGCCTTAAATACACGTGCCATTTGTTGGCGTCTCCAAAATTTGTTTCTTTTGTCCATCGTCTCTTTCTATTAAAGTTAGGATGAACAATGATGTTACTTTTGAAAAACCTAATGTATCCATAATATTGTATATTTATCGTTTTGTAGCATTTGTGGAAAGCCTCTCAACTCGTTCCTTCAACAATTCGCCATACTTTTCCTTTAATTCAGCACTAAGAAAAGAACTTTGAATGACTGCCTCAAACTTAGGCAATAGCTTGATATACTTATTTATCAGTCGTTCTACAATCACATTCTCTATATCCAAAGTGACTGCTGATTTGATAAAATCTTCCCTTTGAAGCTTTTTCTTACGTCCGTTCAAGGTCAATGCCAGTTCTTCATCATCCTTTGGATTGATAATAGCTGCATTCAGCAAATCGTAAGCAGGAGTCAAACGTATCTTATCCGCTGCTTCATACAAAGAGAAATTTTTCAAGTGCATATCGTTATTTCCTGT
>CACZYN010000201.1 GCA_902785445.1 uncultured Anaerovibrio sp. | reverse complement strand
GGCATTGATGTGGACGCTCTTATCGAGGGACTTAACAAGGTTATTCCACAGTAATTTCAGCAACAAAAAATCCTTCACCGCATATGCGGTGAAGGATTTTTTATTTCCTATTATTCTTTACCAGCCAGACGCTTATAGCCAGCATAGCGACCTTCAGCATCCTTCTGAGTCTTCTCAAAGAGAGCCTCTGCTGCCTCTGGGAAGGCGCGCTTCAAGCTATTATAACGAACTTCACCCATGAGGTAATCCTGGAATTTGCTGAAATCAGGTTCCTTGGAATCCAGGCTGAACGGATTCTTATCTGTGCCAACCAAAGTTGGATTATAACGATAATTTACCCAATAACCGCATTCAACAGCCCGGGCTGCTTCCATCTGGGACTTGCCCATACCAATCTTGATTCCGTGATTGATACATGGTGCATAACCAATAATAAGGGATGGTCCTGGATATGCCTCAGCCTCAGTGATAGCCTTAAGCACCTGATTCTTATCGGCCCCCATATTTACCTGAGCCACATATACATAACCATAAGACATGGCCATCATGCCCAGATCCTTTTTCTTGGTCTTCTTACCAGTGGCCGCAAATTGTGCAATAGCCGCCGTAGGAGTAGCTTTGGAGGCCTGACCGCCAGTATTGGAATATACCTCGGTATCGAATACAAACACGTTTACATCCTCACCGGAAGCCAATACATGGTCCAAACCGCCGTAACCAATATCATAAGCCCAGCCGTCGCCGCCGAATATCCACTGGGAACGCTTAATCATGAAATCACGATTATCATAAATCTTGTTTAACAGTGGGTTATCACCCTTGCCAGCCTCCAAAGCACCAATCAGGTTCAAGGAGCGCTCCCTGGTACCTTCGCCCACATTCATGTTGTCACGCCAATCCACCAGAGCTTCTTCCAAAGCAGTGGAAACACCGGCTTCAAGAGCTGCATTAACATCCGCTGCCAAAGCTTCACGTACTGCCTTAACGCCCAGGAACATACCCAAGCCATATTCTGCATTATCCTCAAAGAGGGAATTAGCCCAAGCTGGGCCATGCCCCCAAGCATTCTTGGTATAAGGCATTGCCGGAGCCGAAGCACCCCAGATAGAGGAGCAGCCAGTAGCATTGGAAACCATCATACGGCCGCCAAAGAGCTGAGTAATCAGCTTAGCGTATGGAGTCTCACCGCAGCCTGCGCAAGCACCGGAGAATTCCAGACAAGGAGTCTCAAACTGGGAACCCTTTACAGTGGTCTTCTTCATTGGGTTGGTCTTTGGCTTAACCTTTACACCATAATCAAATATTGCCTGTTTATCCAACTGAGTGGCAATCGGCTTCATGGTAAGAGCCTTTTCCTTAGCCGGGCATACCTGAACACAGTTACCGCAACCGGAGCAATCCAGAGCGGAAACTGCCATGGTGAAATTCAAGCCCTGGGTACCAAGTGCTGGCTTGGAAGTAAAGCCCATTGGCGCTGCATCCTTTTCCGCATCAGTGGTAAGCACTGGGCGAATAGCTGCATGTGGGCATACAAAGGCGCACTGATTACACTGAATACACTTATCCAAATCCCACTCAGGAACATTAATGGCTATGCCTCGCTTTTCATAGGCTGCAGTACCAGATGGGAAGGTACCATCCGCATGGGCCTTCATCTGGGATACGGTAATCTTATTGCCTTCCTGACGATTTACCGGCTCCAAAATTTCCTTCACATAAGCTGGCACATCAGCCTTGTCTTCCACAGCTGCATCAACGGCCTCAGCCCAATCAGCTGGCACATTGACCAGATGCAGGGCATCAATACCCGCATCTACTGCGCCATTATTCATATCAACAATATTCTGGCCCTTTTTGCCATAGGAAGTTACAATGGCATCCTTCAGATAGCCAACTGCCTTCTGAAGTGGAATAATATCTGCCAGTTTAAAGAAAGCAGACTGCATTACCATGTTGAACCGGCCGCCCAAGCCCAAATCCTGCGCAATCTTTACCGCATTAACGGTGTAGAATTTAATATTATTCTTGGCAATATAGCGCTTCATGGAAGCTGGCAAGTTGGCACTTAATTCCTCATCAGACCACAAGGTGTTAAGAAGGAAGGTACCCCCTGGCTTCAGACCAGCCAACAGATCATATTTATTTACATAAGACTGCTGAGAACAGGAAATGAAATCAGCATTGTCAATTAAGTATGGCGAAGCAATAGGGTGTTTACCAAACCGCAGATGGGACATGGTAATACCACCGGACTTCTTGGAATCATAAGCAAAATATGCCTGAGCATAGAGATCCGTCTTATCACCGATTATCTTGATGGCAGACTTGTTGGCGCCCACGGTACCATCAGAACCCAAGCCCCAGAACTTGCAGGCCGTAGTCCCCTCCGGAGTCAAATCCACATGCTCTGGATAAATCTCCAGAGAAGTGTTGGACAAATCATCAACAATACCAATGGTAAAGCCATTCTTTGGTGTATCCTTCTTCAATTCCTCAAATACGCCAAGAACCTGACCTGGGGTAACATCCTTACCACCCAAGCCATAACGGCCGCCCACAATCAATGGATGACGGTCACTGGCATAAAAAGCTGTACGGACATCCTGATACAAAGGTTCACCCAATGCACCTGGCTCCTTAGTACGCTCCAAAACAGCAATTTTCTCTACAGTATCCGGAATTGCCTTCAGGAAGTGCTCAACAGAGAACGGGCGGAACAGATGAACAGCAATCGCACCAACCTTTTCACCCTTCTTATTGAGATAATCTACACACTCCTGAATTGTCTGATTAATAGAGCCAATAGCAATTATCAGACGCTTTGCCTCAGGAGAACCATAATAATCAAAGATATGGTGTTCACGGCCAGTAATCTTGGCCATCTGAGCCATAGCCTCTTCCACCAGCTCTGGCAAAGCATCATAAGCACCATTTACAGTCTCACGACCCTGGAAATAAATATCATCATTCTGAGCAGTACCACGAATGCATGGATGATCTGGGTTGAGGGCATTATGACGGAAAGCATTTACTGCATCCCAATCCAAAATCTTGCCTAAATCCTCATAGTCCACCATTTCAATCTTCTGAATTTCGTGGGAAGTACGGAAACCATCAAAGAAATTCAGGAATGGAATCTTGCCTTTAATAGCTACCAAATGGGCAACTGCTGCCAAATCCATAACTTCCTGTACGGAGGATTCAGCCAGCATAGCCATACCAGTCTGACGGGCAGCCATAACGTCCTGATGATCACCAAAGATATTCAAGGAAGAAGTGGCCAACGCCCGGGCGGATACATGGAACACCCCTGGCAACATTTCGCCAGAAATTTTATACATGTTTGGAATCATTAAAAGCAAGCCCTGAGAAGCAGTGTATGTGGTAGTCAAAGCACCAGCCTGCAGGGAACCATGCACAGCACCTGCTGCACCAGCCTCAGACTGCATCTCCACAATACGTACCTTCTGCCCAAAGAGGTTTTTTACCCCTTTAGCTGCCATCTCGTCAACATGTTCCGCCATTGGTGACGATGGAGTGATTGGATAAATCGCAGCCACATCAGTAAATGCGTAAGATATGTACGCAGCAGCTGTGTTACCATCCATAGTCTTCATTTTTTTGCTCATACTCGCTAAACTCTCCTCTCAAAACACATAAATACCCCTATTATACAACTAGCCTTATATTTTGTAAAACAAAAGCCGCCATGTTGTAATTTTCCCACAAATGAATAAAAAGCAATTTAATTTTGAACTAAATTTCAGTTCTCTTGTGCAGAAATCATCATACAAATTGAAAGGCTGCTGTCCAATAATCGCCTTTGAACAACAGCCCTAAATTTATTTAATAATTATTTCTGCCAATAATCAAGCTTGGCATCCAAACCGATATTTTCGGCATAGAATACCGGGTTTTCTCCCTTATCACGCTGTTTTTCGTAATCCCGCAGACAGGCCATAGCCTTGCCCCCCAAGAGAACGATTACAGGTAAGTTGATAATGGTCATGCAGCCCATGAGTACATCGGCCAAATCCCACAGGAGTCCCATGCTAAGGCCAGCACCCACAAAAATTACCACGCAGGCCAGCACACGATAAATGGTCATAAACAGCTTACCTGGTACCGAACCATTTACATAGGCCAAACAGTTATCTACGTAGTAGAGGTTACCCAACAGAGTAGTGAAAGCAAACATCAACATGGAAGCCGTGAGGAAAGCACCAGCCCCAGCACCGATGGTGGCATCCAGAGATGCCTGAACAAATGGTGCACCAGCCAATTCCTTGGTAGGCTCTATGCCTGAGCTCATGCACATAAAGGCAGTTGCAGTACACAAAAGCATAGTATCAATAAATACTGAGAACATCTGCACCAAGCCCTGCTTTACCGGATGGGAAACATCCGCAGCTGCTGCCGCATTTGGAGCCGAACCAACACCGGCCTCATTTGAATAGAGACCTCTCTTGATACCA
>CACZYN010000200.1 GCA_902785445.1 uncultured Anaerovibrio sp. | reverse complement strand
CCGGATATTTCATCCATTTGATTAACTGCATCAGATATGGACTCAGAACCATGACTGGCAATATCTTCCACATTATGAGCTGCTTTGTTGGAAGCAGAAGCTTTTTCGGCGAAACCTTCCAAATTTTGGGCAAGCTTATTTATATCGAGTGATGAATTGGTTACGGCAGTTTCCTGCATATTAGCGGAAGAGGCCACGTTGCTTATAGACATGGCAACTTGTTGTGTGGCCTGGGCGGACTGACTGGCATTTTCGGTAAGCTGTCCGGCAAAACCTGATACATCATTGGCAGTCTTATGAATATGACTAATAAGGGTACGGAGATTTTTGACGGTATCCCGATAAGAATTTGTCAGTTCACCAAATTCGTCATTGGTCTTAGCAGTGACATTTACTGTAAGATTGCCGTTGGCAATTTCCCGGGAGATATTCATCAGATAGGAAATCGATTTCTGAATGGTGGAACTGAGATACCAGCCCATGAAAGCTGACAGAGACAGCACAATAATAAATGTGGCTATCAGAGCAATTCTGGTGGAGCTGTATTTGTCTGCAGCATCGTTGGTTTCTTGATGAATAAAATCTTTTTGTCCATCTAATATACGGGTGAGATCGCTACTGATAACACTATAATCTGCCTTGGATTTATCCAGTAAAACTGCAGCTTCAGCCTGCTTGCCCTGGGAAACCAAATCAATCATCTGTTCAGAGTTAGTGCGATATTTTTTCCAGGCAGTTTGCACTTCGTTAAAGCGCTGGGCAGAGTCGCCGGATAAAGTTGGCTCAATATTTGTAAAGGCAATATCCAACTGATCACCCAGTTTATGTGTCTGCTGTATAGCATATATTCTGTTTGGTAATGTGGTTGCAGTAAGAACAGCATATTCGCCCTGACGATAATCAGCCAAAGTCTGATTACTATCAGATGCTGACATCACACCCTGCAGATGTTCAGTAGCTATACGCATAGCCCCGTTGTTGATACTGTTTAAGCTGTAACCGGAATATAAACTGGTAATTGAAAAGATAACCAGCAACATTCCAAATACTAGATAGAGTTTTTGTCGAATAGTTAAATTATTCAAAAAAATACCTCCTTACATATATTTCATATAATATAGAAAAATGTATATGAAAAAGTATTCTATTAATAAAAGTATATGAAAACATCTTATATACAGTCAAGGAAATATAGAAAAACATTAATATACACGAGGTTAATTGATTTTTGAAACTATAAAAAATTTAGACAAATGTCCCTGTATTAAAAACGCAAGTTACAATTATTTTGTATTTTTTGTATCCATGTATACATGTTAAGTTTTTTAAAAAACTATAGTATTTGTGGAAAACACATGCTATAATACCACATATAAATTATTGTTCCCTAATATTTTTGTTTATGGAGGGATTATATGTTTAAAGAATTAGCTTATTATGATGGAAAAGTTGGTACACCTGAAGAGGTCATGGTTCCATTTAACGACCGTTCCCATTTCTTTGGTGATGGCGTTTATGAGGCTACCCCGGCGGGCAATCATGTTCCGTATCTTCTGGAGGACCATCTTGACAGATTTTATAGCAGTGCCAATGCCATGGATATCAAAATACCAATGGAGAAGGATGAACTGAACAAGCTTATTAGGGATTTGACCAAGCAGGTGGAAGGCCACACGCACTTTGTATACTGGCAGGTTACCCGCGGTATTGCGGCCAGAGATCATGTTTATGCCAAGGATATGGTTGGTAAGCTTTGGGTGTATATCCGTCCTTCCAAGATTGGTGATATGGAAAATCCTATCAAGGTACATACCCATGCTGATTTGCGGTTTGAATATGGCAATGTTAAGACCTTGAATCTGCTACCAGCAGTTTTATATTCCCAGGAAGGTCACGACAAGGGCGTTTCGGAAACTATTTTGCATCGCAATGGTATTGTTACCGAGTGTGCCCACAGTAATGTGTCTATTTTAAAGGATGGTAATCTGATTTCTCATCCAAATGATCAGTACATTCTACGGGGCATTGCCAAGACCCATATGATTCAGGCCTGCTATCGTCTGGGTATTCCGGTATATGAGCGGGAGTACACCTTGGAAGAGCTGCTGGATGCGGATGAGATTTTGATAACATCCTCCTCAAACTTTATCCTGTTTACCGATAATGTTGATGGTAAGCCAGTTGGCAACAAGGATCCAAAAACCAGAAATCGTATCAAGGATGAGCTGATAAGAGAGTATTTCGCTTATACTGGCTGTACCAAGCTGAACGGTTGATATGATATTTTAGTTGAATATTTGAGCGATGAGGCTCAAAAAGCACAGTTACAAGAGCCAATCTCGGTACTTTGTCGGTGATTGGCTCTAATTTTATATCTGGAACAATAATTTTATTCTTTTGGACATTTTGGAGGCTGAAATGAGTACAGTGGATTTGAATTGTGATTTAGGGGAAAGCTTTGGTGCCTACACCATCGGTATGGATGAAGCAGTTATTCCCTACGTTACTTCGGTAAATGTAGCCTGTGGCTGGCATGCCGGGGACCCCCTGATAATGGACAAAACCGTGGCTTTGGCTAAAAAGCACGGGGTAGCGGTGGGAGCTCATCCCGGTTTTCCGGATTTGATGGGATTTGGCCGCCGTCCTATGACGGTTACTCCCCAGGAGGCTGGGGCCTATGTTAAATATCAGGTGGGGGCTCTGCTGGCCTTTGTTAAAGCCCAAGGTTTGGAACTGCAGCATGTAAAGCCTCATGGAGCCCTGTATAATATGGCGGCCAAGGATGAGGCTTTGGCCACTGGTATCTGTGAAGCCATAGCTTCAGTGGATAAAAATCTGTTTTTCATGGGGTTGGCGGGCTCGGTGATGCTGGAGGCCGCGAAAAAAGCTGGACTTAAAACAGCCAGTGAAGTGTTCGCTGACCGAGCTTATAACGATGATGGCTCCTTGGTGAACCGCAAGCTCTCCGGGGCAGTGATTCATGACCCGGTGGTGGCGGTGGAACGGGCTGTGAAGATGGCCAAGGAAGGCAAGGTTATCAGTATCAATGGTAAAGAAATCAGCATTCAGGCGGACAGTATTTGTGTGCATGGGGATAATGAGCAGGCCATTGAATTGGTAAGCAAAATCCGTAAAGCATTAGAAGGCGCAGGGATAGAGGTAAGGAGCCTGAAATAATGGATGATGTGAGAATTCTTACTGTAGGGGACTGTGCGGTCTCCGTGGAGTTCGGACAGGAAATAAGCCTGGACATAAATCACAAGGTTATGGCCTTAAAACTGGTGCTGGAACGGGAAGCAATCCTGGGCATCGAGGAAATGATACCCACCTATTGCTCCTTGCTGATTCAATATGATCCTCTGGAGCTGCGCTATGGTCAGCTGCGGGATAAGCTGGAAGCCTTGGTAGGTCAACTGGATACGGTGGAAATGCCTCCCAAGCAGGTGGTGGAGATTCCCGTGGCTTATGGCGGAGAATTTGGCCCGGATTTGGCGGAAGTGGCCAGCTGTCATAACATGACCGAGGCGGAGGTAATTCAACTGCACTCTGCGCCGGAATATCCTATTTATATGTTGGGCTTTGTGGCCGGATTTCCTTACTTGGGTGGTATGGATAAATCCCTTGCTACTCCCCGAAAAGCCAGTCCCCGTCTGAAAATTGCGGCTGGCAGTGTGGGTATTGCCGGTGAGCAGACGGGAATATATT
>CACZYN010000199.1 GCA_902785445.1 uncultured Anaerovibrio sp. | reverse complement strand
GTGAAATTAGTGCCAAAGCCATTTATGACTATTTCCATGATGCAGGAAATATGGCTATCTTACAGCGGTTGAAAGAGGCCGGTGTCAACACGGAGCTGCAGGACAGCGGTATAACCAGTGACATCTTGGCGGGAAAAACCATTGTTATCACTGGCACATTGCCAACCTTGAGCCGTAATGATGCCAAGGCTTTGGTGGAGTCCAATGGTGGTAAGGCAGCTGGCAGTGTATCCAAGAAAACGGACTATGTCCTGGCGGGGGAAGCCGCCGGCAGTAAGCTGACCAAGGCTCAGGAGCTGGGAATTCCTGTTATTGACGAGGCGGAGTTCCTGCGCATGATAGGACAATAAAATGAGACTTATGAGATGAAGAAAAATCAAAACAGTTTAAAAAAATATATTGTGGCGGATAAATACGGTGATATGTCCGTGGAGGATTATCTTAAATCCGTTATGAAGGTGGCCAGCCGAACCAGGCAGCGGCTGTTTCGCTCCAAGAATGTCTTTGTAAATGGTCGCCCGGTCCATACCAAACAGCGGGTTAAAGGCGGGGATATGGTAGCTATCCGGATATTTGCAGATGACAGCTATGGTGTTGTGCCACAAATAGGTCCGGTAGAGGTTCTCTATGAAGATGACGCGGTTATTGTGTTGAATAAACCCGCCAATATGCTGGTGCATCCAACAGGGCAAACGGAGCGCTTTACCTTGGCCAATTATTTGGCCGGGTATTTTCAGGCGAAAGGGCAGGTTATCACTATACGACCGTTGCATCGCCTGGACAGGGATACCACCGGTTGTGTGCTGTTTGCCAAAAAGCCGGAATATCAGACTAAACTGGAGGCGCAGCTGAAGTGTGGTACTATCCATCGCATATATCGGGCCATTGTAATGGGTACAGGTATTGAGCAAAAATTTTCCGATGGCTGTATTAACCAAAACATTGACAAGGTGCCCGGTCAGCCTAACCGCCGACGGGTGGATGCCAAGGGAAAGCCTGCGATAACCCATTTTAAGCTGGCAAAAAATATTGGTCCGAATTCCCTATTGGAGCTATGGCTGGAGACCGGCCGTACCCATCAGATACGGGTTCACATGGCTTATGCCGGCTACCCGGTATTGGGGGATAAAATGTATGGCACCCCTTCAAGATTAATTGAACGGCAGGCCCTTCACGCTAGTGAAATACACTTTCAGCATCCAGTCACCGGACAAATGCTGGAGGTAACAGCTCCCTTGCCGGAGGATATGCAGGAATGCATCGATAAACTGAACACCTTTTGGGATTGATTAAACAGGTGATTTAATGAGCAAGAAATATCTTTATGTTTTATCAGCTGGTCACTTCAGCTGTGATATTAATACAGGGGCTTTGCCGGGATTGTTGCCCTTTTTTGTGACTATATTCGGTATGGACTATAAGCTGGCGGCTGGTCTGATGTTTGCCTCCAGCTTTTTATCCAGTATTATTCAGCCCTTAATTGGCTATATGGCTGATAAGAAATCCTATGCTTATCTTATGCCCTTGGGGATTCTGATCAGTGGCCTTTCTTTGGGTTCCATTGCCTTTATTCAGGACTATACCCTGATTTTTGTGGCAGTGACCATGATGGGAATAGGAAATGCCATTTTTCATCCTGAAGCGGCCCGAATGGTGAACGGACTGGCCGAAGAAAACAAAGCCCTTAGCATGAGTATATTTTCTACTGGTGGCAGTGCCGGATTCTGTATTGGACCAATACTAGGGGCGTCCTTGGCTACCCTGTGGGGCCTGGATTCCCTGATCTTTTTCGGCGGGCTTTGCATTGTCATGAGCTCGGTAATTGCATTATTAATGCCGAAGATGGGTCGCATGGTAAAGCATATTGCCAAAAAACAGTCCACATCTGCTGGAGATGCCAAGGAAAATGATTGGTCTGCCTTCAGTCGCCTGACGGTGTTCGTTATTATGCGTGCGGCGCTATATACTGCCTTAACTACCTTTTTGCCATTATATTGTGTGGCCATATTGGGTCAGGAAAAGACCGTGGGGAGCTTTTCCATTACTTTGCTGGCCATGGTAGGGATATTTACCAACTGGCTGGGGGGCTATGCTGCTGACCGGTTGGGTAAAGCAGTGGTTCTGCGTATTGGTATGCTGCTGATGGCTCTCGCTCTAACAGCCTTTAATTTTACCGGTAGCTTGCTGGCAATCTATATTATTGTGGCCGTGGCAGGCTTTTCTCTCTATGCCTGTGTGGGTCCCATGGTGGTGTTGGGACAGACTTATTTGGCCCAAAATATCGGTATGGCCTCGGGGGTTACTCTGGGCATCGGTTTTAGTGCCGGCGGAGTTATTGCCCCCATGCTGGGCTGGGTAGCCGACAATCAGGGACTGGAATATGTTTTCTACATTCTGCCAATAATGGCCGTAATTGGTCTTCTGACAACATTTTCATTAACAGAGGACTCTTGATGTGATAGAATTATTACATCGATTTATTATTACTAGTTTGACTATATCTATATAAGGACGGTTTAAAAATATTATGTTTATTCACGAATTAGCATATCAGGGTGACGACGAACAGCTGGCTATTGTTGACCATGAGCGGCGGATTACCTATAAGGCTTTACAGGAAGCTATACAGGATTATCGTAATTACTTACATGCCATTGGCATAAAGAATGGCGACAGGGTGGGTATCTTTTCCCATAACAGTGCGGATTATATCTATTCCTATTTTGCCATAGTTTCCCTGGGTGCTATTGCTGTGCCAATAAATTTCCAGCTCAGTCGCCGAGAAGTGGCATATATTATCAATGATGCCGGTATTAAGCATTTATTTGTGGACAAGGAACTGTATTTAAGTGAGCATTTGACTGCTCTCAATTATGCGGGAGAACTTGTTCAGCATGATATAAGGACTTGCTACTTGGAGGGTAATTATCCGGCAGCTCCGCAACTGCCAGAGTCCTTTAAGGATACCAGTCCTTGCGTTATCATCTACACCTCTGGAACCACCGGCAATCCAAAGGGAGCTGTGCTGTCCCACAAGAATATTGTTGCCAATGCAGCCCAGGTGCATAAACTGGTTAAATGCCAAAAGGGCTATCGGGTATTGTGTGTATTGCCTATGTATCATTGCTTTGGCTGGACTCTGTCGGTAATTTATACCTTCTATTGTGCCGCCCAGGTGGTAATACTGGATTCCTTTGCACCGAAGGAGACCATTGATACTATTCATAAGGAGCAAATCAACGATATCTATGTAGTTCCACCGATTTGTGCCTTGCTTACCAAGCTGGCCACTAAGGAGGACATGGATACTCTGCGGGTGGTAATCAGTGGCGGAACCACTTTGCCACTGAAGATAGCCCAGGATTTCTATGATAAATTCGGGGTGAATATCTGTGAGGGTTATGGTTTATCGGAGGCATCGCCGGTAGTGGCCGTTAATCCTTTGGATAAGGTGAAAGTAGGCTCCATAGGTCCTGCTCTGCCGGATTTGGAATACCGCCTGGTAGATGCCAATAACAATGATGTTCCTTTAGGTGAGCCAGGTGAGCTGATCGTCAAGGGTGACAACGTAATGCTGGGCTACTGGAATTTGCCGGAGGCTACAGCCAATACTCTGCAGGATGGCTGGCTCCATACCGGAGATGTGGCTCGCAGCGATGAGGATGGCTATCTCTACATTGTGGATCGTATAAAGGATATTATCATCAGCATGGGTGAGAAT
>CACZYN010000198.1 GCA_902785445.1 uncultured Anaerovibrio sp. | reverse complement strand
GAATAAGCCATTTACGCCATCCATGACTGAATTTGGTTTCATGGGCCCGCTGCAATTCTGCCTGGGCCAGCATCATATCCAAATCACTACGCACATCATTTTCCTTATCCATGGAATTTTCTGCACGCCCCAGCCAATCCTTGGCCGCTGTTATATGTTTTCTGACTTTCTGCCGTTTATTATTCATAATTGCCTCCAAAAGCTCTTATGAAATAAAATCGCAAATTATTTTTTATAATAAACTGGCAAAAAATCAGGATTTTCACGTATTTTCTGCAAAAATTAACCTAATACTCCCATTTTCTTGCATAATCAACCTATTTCCAGTTGTGCATGAACTTGGACAGCATTCCCCGCAACCTGCGAACGCCACTCTTTTGCAGCCGATAAATATGAGCTGTGCTGACATTTAACATATCAGCCACCTCCTTAACTTCCTGACTTTTCACAAACACCTGATTAAGTACCAACTGCTCTTTTTGAGGCAATCTCCCCATGGCATCCAGCACCATATCGGATGCTGTGTGTATCTCTGCCAATTCGGTTACCGGTGTGCCATTATCCGCCAAATTATCCAACCAGGAATCACCGCTATCCGGTTCCTTTTCCAGGCAGGTAATATCAGCCTTACCTTCCTCTTTCAGGAAGCGGTACATGCGCCCACGGATACGATGCACAGCATATAGGCTAAAGGCAACCCCCTTAGCCGGGTCAAAACCTTCCACCGATTCAATGAGGCCAACTGTACCTTCCTGAATAACATCCATTATGTTGTCCAGGGTGCGGAATGGCAACGCTGTTTTAAATACCAGTGGCTGATAGGCTTCAATGATACGTCGCCTGGCTTCCATACTATGTTCTTCCTTATAGGCATGCCAAAGCTGTCGCTCCTGGTCCGGATCCAGGACCTTAACTTTATTCAGTTCCTGTAAATACTCCGCCAAATGCACAGCAATCACCTTCTTACACTTCTATAGCCCATATTGTCCCGATATATTTTTTCATCATCCACATCGGTTCGTGGAGACGCCGTGGAAAATCTTAATTGTGCCCTTACCCCAAAGATATTGGCATGCTTCTCGTCCCGATAGTAAGCCAGGCTCATATTATCCGTAAGCTCATATTCAAAACCGGCCAAATAATCGTCAGTATTTACGCTCTTTGAAAATTGCAGCATAAATCTATCCGACAAATTCTTACCCATCTTGATATTATACACTTCAAAATAATTTTTGTCGCCTGTTTTTTCACTACCAAATACAGCAGTGTCCCTCTCAATGCTGAACAAATCCAAATTCAAGACATTTCGCACTGCGGTTTCCACCTCTGACAAGATGGTCATCTGCAAGCCCACGCTGAACATGGAGGATATTTTGCTGGAATCACTCTGATTTGCTTTATACTCACTGCGCAGTGTCAACAGCTGAATAATTTCCTGCTCTGACATTGGCGGAGTAGACATCAGACGGAAACGCATCTTTTCCACCGGCCCGGAAAGACTCACAAAGACTCTGGTGTTACTAATTTTAGTACCTGCCCTCAAGGTAATCGAAGGGTACAGCGTCTCATACCTATCAAACTTGATAACGCCCTCTACCACTTGGAATGGTGTCTTCAGGTAGTTGATAGTTCCCCTCTTTACCGTAATGGCGCCATTGGTATTTGGCCGCAGGGTTGTGCCACCAAAATGAGCATTGCCAACCAGCCGCAAATCACCAAGATTAGCACTAACAAAACGTACACTTTTGCCCAGCTCCACATCAAAATCCAGGGCAACTTCCGGCATAGCCGAATCATCCTCTGGCAAGGTTGGCGTAGATAATACTACATTATCCAAGAATAAATTACCGGAAATTTTTGGAATAACCCGATCGCCGTATGCTGTATCTCCAATCACTTCTGCAGGCATATTTTGGCTGTCTACAGCAAATTTACTGGTGAGATCACCCTTATAAAATTTGCTCCGCACATCCAGCTTATTTATGTCTGCCTCAAAATGATAGTCTACTGGCGATAAACCATCCAACTTCATGTAGCCGGACATGGAATAATTACCGCTTCCCATTGTACCGCTAAACTGTTCCAGATTAATGGTATTACGCAGCATAGTCAGCTTAATGGACACATTGGTTACAGGCTTTTCTACCCCTTTAATTTTATATGCTCCCTCAGGAACCCTAATCTCCCCGTCAAAGAACGGATGCTGCAAGGTACCGGTAATTTTAACACTACCATCTGTCTCGCCCACAGCCCAGTCAATGTATTTTGAAACCGTAGGGAGCAAGCTAAGGTCAGCGTCCTCCACAGAAATATTCAAATCCAATTCCTTATTAGTGGATGAATCATCCTCCTGCAAAGCTTCCAGCGGCATCTTACCAGTTACAACCACCCGGTTGCTCCTGTTGCCCACCTGCTTGGTAGCTATCATTTCATTAATTATGGATATTTCCTTGTCCTTAACAAGGAAATTACCCTGCAGTTTATCCACGTTGGCGCCATGGACTCCCAAGTTATTTACCAGCAAATTAACGCTGGCTGTAGGATTATGAACATCCCCTGACGCCTCCACATGGCAGTCAATTTTCCCAGAAACTGGCTGGCTATAGCCTGCCGCCCCAGTCACTGCTCCTGCGTCAATCCCATTAGCATCAGCAACTACGGATATTTCCCCATCCAAGTCCACTGTACCCTTGGCCGAAAAATGCCCCTCTGCACCTTCCCGGCCAGACAAACTGGTTATATCAATTACCCGATTGTTCATGGAAGCAACACAGGATACATCATCCAACTGATATTCACCCAGTTTACCATCCTCCACGTAGGCAGACATGTTAACACTAGGATTATCAATCGTACCGCTAATAATGAAATTACCGTACAACTTACCGAAAATTTTATTGTTTTCCCAACCAGCCATAACAGCCAAGGTACGCATATCGCCCTTCTCAAGCTGCATATTGCCATTCAACATTCGGTAATTAATATGATAGTCCGCATTCAGGGTGCACTTTCCCTCACCCTGCTTAACATAGACATCTGACAGGTATATCGTGTGATTGCGGTAATCAATATTTCCCGCCACATCATCAAATTTCTCTCCCCGAATGCCCAAGGAATTAGAACGGATAGTTCCATGGAAAAATGGTGATTTTATGTTTCCGGTAAGCAGGCCTTCAAAATCGAAGGTCCCCTCCATAGGTACTGGCAGCTTACTATTAAAATCATCCATATTAATATCCCTGGCCACCAGCTTGATATCCAAATCCCCCGTGGAAGTTACTTTTCCTGCATCCACGTGGGCTTTAATACCTGGTGATACCACATCAACATTTTTTAAAGTCAACACGTTATCACTATATGTATAACCCCCCCGTATGCTTTGAATAACAATTTCGTCAGCATATTTCCCCAGACTGTAGGAAAAGCTTCCTTCAATATGAGGATTATCCAAGGTTCCAGTAACTTCAATTTCATTATCAACATTACCAGTTAAAGGGAAATCCAAATCCAAGGCTTTAAGCATATTTTCCATGCGGGCACCCTTGGTAGAAACAATTAAATGTACCCGTTTTTCCCCGGCAAAGCCCATAATACCATTAATTTCCCAGCGGTTTCCTTCTCCCTGCTCAACTATCAAGTCAGAAATCTTTACGCCCCGCAGGCTGCCACCGGCCCGACCATGCAACCGATCAAATGGCTGACTGAACAGGCTGCCATCTCTGGCCGCAAAAGAAGCCCTAATCTTTGGATCATCTATCGTTCCCTTATAACGACCCCGTATGTCACCG
>CACZYN010000197.1 GCA_902785445.1 uncultured Anaerovibrio sp. | reverse complement strand
ACCGGTTCCGAAGAGTGAGAATTAAGGAGGAACAGAAGATGTCCTATTCCCTCGAAGAGATGACCTTCCGGCGGCGCTTCTCCATCAATCCCTACAAGAAGCTCCGGCTGCCTCTGGGCGAAATGAGCTGCTATAAGGACTTGCCTATGGATTGCATAAGTCCAATTCATGATCAGGTGCGCATAGGCCGATTGACGGTCAAAGCTTTTTCCATTCCCCATGATGCTGCTGACCCAGTGGGATATTCCATTATGGGAAGCATTAAATGTGTGGTGGCAACGGATATTGGCTTTGTGGACAGCAACCTTAGAAACGAATTGGAATCAGCCAATGTAATGGTATTGGAAGCAAATCATGATGTGGATATGCTTCGGAACGGTGGTTATCCTTGGCCACTTAAGCAGCGAATATTAAGTAACCGGGGGCATTTATCCAATATTGATACGGCTTGGACATTAGTTAATTTAAAGCAAAAGCCGCAAAAGGTTTTTTTGGCTCATATGAGTCAAGCAAATAATCTACCGGATTTGGCCATGACAACGGTACGGCAGATTCTGGATCAACAGGGGGTTCGGGATGTAGAGCTCATTCTTACGGACCAGGATCGCTGTGTAAGTACCGATTTTAGTTAATAATTATTTTTAGGGGGAGATAAAATGATTAAGAAAAGAAATTTAATCCAATCTTGTCTGCCAGTAGTAATGAGTTTGTTGGTAGCAGGTTCCATAATGCTGGGAGGGTGCAGTAACAGCAAGGCGGCGGAAGGTATTCCGGCACCAAGCACCAGCGCTAGTGTAAGTGATGCGAGAAATACCCCAGTGGTACAGGCTGCCAAGGCAGTAGGCCCGGCTGTGGTAGGTATTACCAACAAGGCTATTGCCCGGGATTTCTTCAATATGCCACGGGATGTGGAAGGTTATGGTTCCGGTGTTATTTTCCGCAAGGATGGCTATATCGTAACCAACAATCACGTTATTGAAGGAGCCAAGGAAATTATCGTATCCTTGTCTGATGGCCGCAGCCTGAACGGCAAGTTGATTGGCGCCGATGAGATTACGGATTTGGCGGTAGTGAAGGTGGATGCTGATGATCTGCCAGCAGCTGAATTCGGTGATTCTGATGATATCATGGTTGGTGAGCCAGCCATCGCCATTGGTAATCCAATGGGGCTGGAATTCCAGGGCAGTGTAACCACTGGTGTAATCAGTGCTGTAAACCGTATCCTGAATAAGGGTGAGAGCAACATGAAGCTCATCCAGACCGATGCGGCTATTAACCCAGGTAACTCTGGTGGTGCTTTGGTGAATGCTGATGGCAAGGTTATTGGCATCAATTCCCAGAAAATCGTCACCAACGCTGTTGAAGGCATGGGCTTTGCTATTCCAATCAACACCGTTAGAGAAGTGGTAGAGGACCTGATGAATCATGGCCAGGTTATTAGACCATACCTTGGTGTTGGGGTGTTTGACCGGGAAAGCGCTGCACGGCAGGGTTATATCCTGAACATTAAATCCGGTGTTTACGTAGAACGGGTTACGCTCGATGGTCCTGCTGGCCGGGCCGGTATCCGTCGTGGTGATATCATTTTGGCTGTTGCCGGTACCGAAGTTAATACCGTAGGTGAACTGCGGGCAGCGATTATTTCTCACAAGGTTGGGGAAAGCGTAGATGTTAAATACATTTCCAATGGTGCTACTTCAACCGTTAGTGTTAAGCTGGATGCTATGCCAAAAGAGGACTAAGACTTCATGAAAATAAATATTGTGGCGGCGGGGAAAATCAAGGAGAAGTATTTAACCCAAGGGATAAATGAATTTCTTAAACGCCTGACGCCCTATGCCAGTGTAAATATCATGGAGATTCATGAGGAAAAAATGAAGGATAATCCTTCGGAAGCTGAAAAAAAGCAGACGTTGACCCAGGAGGGCCAGCGTCTGCTAAAGCAGGTGCCGGAGGGAAGCTATCTGATAGTATTGGATGTCTATGGCGAAGAGTTATCCTCGGAAGATTTGTCAGCTAAAATGGATAGGCTGGCCTTGGAGGGGAAAAGCAATATTACTTTTCTCATCGGTGGTGCCTTTGGCCTTTCCGATGAGGTTCGTCGGGCAGCAGATTTAAAGCTGAGCTTTTCCCGCATGACTTTTACCCACCAGATGGTACGCTTGCTCCTGGTGGAGCAGATTTATCGGGCATTTAAGATCAGTCGGGGAGAAAAATACCACTGGTAATGCAAAATAGAGTATAAAAAAAGGATTGGACAAAACAAGCTGTTTTATCCAATCCTATTTTAATTAAATTATTCAACAGTAACGGAAGGTCGGTCGATAATTGACGACAGCACAACAATAGTCTGGGTCTTTACCACGCCAGGCTGCTCCTTGATGCGGGTCAAAAGACTCTCCAGGGTGTTGGTGTTCTGGGTAATAATCTTCAGGGCATAATCAAAATCGCCGGTGATATAAAAGCACTCTTTGATATCCGGCTCATTCACCACGAAATCAGTAATGCCCTCCTTGCTTGGGCTATTAAAGCTGAGGAAGATCAACGCCATAAGCTGCTTATCAACCAGAGTAGGATTTAAAATAGCGGTATATTGTTGAATTACCCCGGATGCCTCCAATTTTCGCAGGCGTTCGCTGATAGCCGGCATGGAAAGCGATATTTCGGAACTAAGAACTGAAATTGTTACACGGGCATTTTCTTGCAAGCGTTTGAGTATCTTCTTATCAATATCATCCATTTTTAACACCACCATTCTGACTACATTATAACAGTGAGAAGATAAAAAAGTAAACTTTTATCTTCAAATATAGGAAAAATTTTATTAAAAAATCTCATATAATTATATTTTATTCTGATTTTGCTTGTAAAGTAGGTAATTAGGTGAAAGTTAATTTTTTATTAGCAGTAATTTTTGGCATTTACGGGATAATGGTGTAAAATATAAAGTTAGAATAGTGTACTTTGGAGTATGATATGGGTAATAAACAGATTAATATAAAAACCAGAATAAATGTCTTACGGGCAATTTTAGCAGTATTATTTATGGTAGTAATAGTACGCTTTGCCATATTACAAGTTTTTCAGAGCTCTGATCTGACGGAAAAAGCCATGGCAGTAGCTCAGGATAATATTGTTCGCCAGTCTCCCCGGGGGAAGATTTTGGACCGTAACGGCCGGGATTTGGCCATCAGTCGTATTGCGAAGCTTTTGGTAGTACGCCCTGACCGAGTAGGAAATGAAGAGGATATCCAAGTTTTGGCAGCGGAATTAGGCCCAATTGTGGGAATCAATCCAGAAGAAATTGCCAATCATATCCGGGAGGGCGGCACCTATTATGCCGTGAAGCATGGTCTGGAAAGCGATGAGGAAGCAGCCATAAACCAGCTGAAAAAGGATAAGGGCTACGAGTGTATCTGGATGGATGACGAAGTAAAGCGGTATTATCCTAATGATATGCTGGCGGCCAATGTTATTGGCTTCATAGGCATGGAAGATAAAGGCCTGGCTGGTTTGGAATATTCCCTGGACAGTGTGGTCAAGGGGGATGTACAGGAAGATAACATAATGACCGATATGAAGGGACGGACGATTTTTGACTCCATCTTTTCCTTGTCCCAGGGCCGCTATCAGGGGGATAACTGCAAGACTGTGACTCTGACCATTGATGCCTCAATGCAATTTATTGTGGAGCAGATACTTGATAAGGCCATGCTTGATAATCAGCCTAAATCCGTTACAGCTATTGTTATGGACCCGAAAAATGGCGATATCTTGGCCATGGCTTCCCGTCCAAGCTATAACCCGAATAAATTCAGTGATTATTCCATGGATGATATCAGAAACCGGGCTGTGTCCGATATTTACGAACCG
>CACZYN010000196.1 GCA_902785445.1 uncultured Anaerovibrio sp. | reverse complement strand
ACATCGGAGAAAGGATTAGCAGCTGCAAAAGTAGTGGATGCAGCGCCTACTACCAGAGCGGTAGTCAATGCGGATACGAGAGTCTTTTTCATAATAAGATGTATGATTTTTTTAGCAAATTAATACAATTTTAAGTATTAAATAATCATACTTCAGTCAAAAATGCTCCCATATATATTGGCAGGGTAAGTACATTGCCTACGCGTCCAACTTGGGCATCAGCCAGTTTTATCCCTTGTTCCACATGATATTTTTGCTGATTTGCCAATACTATCCGCATACTTTTGGCATTTCCGTTTTTGGCCTTGACCTCCACCAGTGTTGCCTTTCCTTTATAACGGATTACAAAGTCGATTTCCAGACCACTATCCTTGCGGAAATAATATAGGGTGCGTCCCATTTTGCCAAAGAAATCCCCCACAAGGTTTTCGAAAACCGCTCCCTTATAAGTCAACAAGTTTCCCTGCATAATATCTCCCTGAGTACCATCTTCCAACATGCTGACAAACAGACCTGTATCTGCCATGTATATCTTAAAAATATTTTCTTCAGCATTTCCGGCAAGTGGAAGCTCCGGTGCAGATAGATTGAAACACCGTTTTATTATACCTGCCGTTTCAATCCATTCTATGGAATTTTCAAATTTGGCTGAGGTTCCTCGCTTTTCAATAACAGAGTATTGAAATTTTTTATTTTCCTTGGCCAGTTGCTTCGGTATGGACGAAAATGCCTTGCGAATACGGATTTTTTCGCTGTTTAAAGCGTATTTAACCATATCGTCTTCGTAGGAATTCACTATATTACGTTGCATGCCCAGTATAATTTCGAGATTGTGATTATTCACGAAATTCTGTACTACCGCTGGCATACCACCCACTACAACATATTGCAAAAGCAAGTTGCGCATTCGTTGATGCAAAGCCGCGGGAACTGGTACTTCATCCGTAAGGCATTTTTTTAAAATAGTTATCATTTCGCCGGTTATGCCATTAGCCCAAAGAAATTCTTCGAAGTCCAAAGGTGTCATGGTAAGCATAGTTTCATAGCCCACAGGAATTGACTTAGGTGTACCAAACCCCTTTACTCCCAGTAAAGAGCCAGTGGCAATAACATCATATCGACCATCTAATTTAAAAAATTTTAAAGAAGTCCTGGCTTCGGGACATTCTTGTATTTCATCCAAAATAATTGCCGTATTCCCTGCTTCAAACTGGCAATTGGGGATTTGGGCGGACATAAGCATGGTAAGATTATCTATATCCAAGCTTCCCTGAAAAATAGTGCTTAAATTTGGATTTTCAAAAAAATTGATATAGATGACATTTTTATAATTATTTTGGGCAAAATACTGCACCAACCAGGTTTTTCCGCATTGTCTACACCCCTTTATTATTAATGGCAGGTGATTAGGTGTATCTTTCCATGCCTTTAGCTCATTGTATATTTTCCGCTTTAACATCGCCATAGCCTCCAACCATTTATTTGCCTTCATTATAGCAAAAGATTAGTTTTTTTCAAGGGAGTTTTTGTGAAATATTGGTTTTTCCCAAGGGAGTTTTGATGGTAATATCGTTTTTTTCAAGGGAGTTTTGCATTATACCAAAAACTCCTTCCCTAGTACTTCTGCCGCGGAGCGATCCATTTCTTCCAACCAATGGGTATATATATCCGCAGTAATGTTTATGCTGGCATGCCCTAGACGCTTACTGACTTCTTTAAGACTGATCCCACGACAAAGAAGCTCTGTGGCATGGTAATGCCTCAGGGAATGGAAAGTAAATCCTGGTGGGGTCTTTATTGAGGCAAAAAACTTGCGGATGTACTTATCTGCCGTACGCCGGGAAACCTGTCTTGTGGTAATAATTTGGGGTGTAAAAACATAAAAACCGGAGGTATTGCTCAAAATATTGCGCAAAACTTCTCCGGAAACATGAATATTTCTATATGAGGCATTGGTTTTTAAGGGCATGTTCGGACCTACATTGGTCAGCTGCCCCTTTACCATGATGATGTTTTTGTCTAAATCTATATCCTTTCTGGTTAAATTCAATATCTCCCCCAATCTCATGCCTGTACTTACTGCAAGAATAAGCAATTTATACATAAAAATGTTATTGCTGTCCTTTGCAGTTTTAATATAGCTGTTTATTTCCTCTTTTGTTGGTAGCCTATGATTTATTTTAAGGTTAATACCCCTTGTTTTTCGCATATGATAACATGGATTTTTTTCCAAGAGTTCCTGACGAACTGCATCATTAAACAGAGTAGATAAAATCCGTTGGTAAGTTTTTCGGGAGGATGTTTTTAAATCCATGGTGTCCAATATGTTGTCCAACTCTTTGCCGGATATTTTATCAATGGGATAATCACCAAGTATTGGAATAAATCTATTATATATTGCACAATAATTTCTGTAGGTACTCAATGTCGTTTCCCGCTTTTTCCAGGCCAATACTTGCTTAAAGAAATCTTTAAACAATATTGGTTTTCTGTCTGAAATTAACGCAACTAGCCCCTCGTTGTGATTTTGGTGCAAGAATTCCTTCATGATAAAATACCCCCTCACATGGAATTTAGATGTATTATATAACTCAGTCTATCAATCATTCAATAGGACATAAGTGACGGAGATAAATCTACAAGCCGAAATTTCTTTTATAGGTAAAAAAGAGCTCCGGCCGTGCCGGAGCTCTCATTATTAGCTCTGTATCTATGAAGATTAGAACTTGAAGTTGAGGTTACCATAGAACATCTTAGCATCAGTGGTGCCGTCGAGGTTCTTGCCCCAGAAGTAGTAAGCGCAAGCGCTAACGTTCTTCTGCAGGGAGATATCGGTACCAACTTCCCAACCCTTCTGGCCTTTGCCATCGTAGGTCTGGAGGTCATAAGTGGAAGCAAGGGTACCAGGGTTGGACATACGCTTATAGGAAACGTAGAGGCCAATCTTCTTGGTTGCCTGCCAATCGAGACGAATGTTGTAGGAATTCTTCTGGCTAGGATCGCCCTCGATAGCTGCAGAGTTAACATTGGAGTAGTCAGCCTTAATGCCAACAGCTGGGCTGAACTTGTAGCCGATACCAGCGGAGAAGATGTTGATATCCTTCTTGTCAACCATGGAATTAGGGAACTGAATCTGAGTAGCATCTACGGCACGGAAAGTACGATAGCCTACACCGAAGTCCCACTTGTCCTTAGCATAGTAGATATCTCCACCAATGTAAGTCCAAGTACCAGCAGCATAACCGTTGGAAGGATCGCCTAACAAAGCAGCTGTCTTGTTACCAGCGCCAAAGTTCTGATAAACACCATCCTTAGTCTGAATGGACTCGAGAGTATCAGTTGGATACCAGCTGTAACGACCTGCAGCCAGGTTTACATGCCAGTTCTCACCAAATGGTACATTCACCTCAGCACCGGTGATGGTATCATCCATTGCGATACCATGACCAGCTTCGCCCCAAGTACCAAAACGACCGAGCTTAACAGTAGCAGTACCGATCTTACCATCTACCCAAGCCTGGTCAACACGGAACTGAGTGCCAGTGTAACCGCCGGACCAGTTAGCAGCAGTGGAGTTATGAGCAGAGTTTGCATCCATACCATACTCAAGACGAGCATGAGCAGTCCACTGATCATTAACCTTCATGGAAGGAGTCAGACGGAGCTTAATACGCTGTGCAGTGCTAACAGCTCTTACGCCTGCAGTATCCTTACGACGGGTCTTGTACTCATAACGTACCCAACCGGACCACTTAACGTTGTCAATGCGGGACTCGAGCGCGTCGATGCGAACGCCCAAGTTAGCGAGCTCATCTTTGAACTCAGCAGCCAGCTTGTCAACCATAGCCTTGTCAGCTGCGGAAGCATTGGAAGCTGGAG
>CACZYN010000195.1 GCA_902785445.1 uncultured Anaerovibrio sp. | reverse complement strand
CATTTGCCGATTTAACTGGATGGCATGATCCAGGGAATCCACCACCAAAGTACGGCCCAGCAGAAATTCCACAACATCCTTATATATAGCTTCGCTGTCTACCACCGTATTGGCCCAGCCAATTATCCCTTGAGCATCTCGTGGCAGCTCTTCCGTATTTTTGCGCACCTTAATATCGGACAGGGGCAAAAAGGTCACCCGGCCCAGCTTGTCCCGTTTTAAATAGTCAATGGCACCCTTGGCTGTATCCGTATCCTTGGTGACGATATTCTGCAAGCTACCACCCAGTGCGGTTTCAATGGCCGTAACATACTTTACTGGCACATCCAAAAGCTCTGCCACAGTACCACAGATGCCCTGTCGCCATGGTGCCTCACTTTTTAATACCAGCTTTACCGCCTTGCCAAAGCCCTCATAGGATTGCTGCAACTTTTCCATTATCTGCAGACGGCTGGTGATTTTTTGTAGCTGGGCACTCTGCTCGCCCTTGTCCCGAGTAACCTCGTTCAAAGCCTGATTAGCCTCGCTAAGTTGCTTTTCCAGCCCATTTATATCCATCTGTCGGTTATCCCGTTGTTCCTCGGACGACTTTAACGCCTGGGAAATCTCCGCCAGATTTGTCTCCTTAGTGGCAATATCCTGCTGCATAGCCATCAACTGTTGCTGTTGGTTCTCCCGCATCTCACCGTCACTTGCAATATCCCGCTCCAGTACCAGCAGCTCGCTGGATTTTTGGTTGAGCTCTGCATTACTCTTTTGTAAATCCTGCTCCACCTGCTGGCGCTGGGTACGCTTTTCCTGTAAGCCTTCCCGCAAGGATTTCGCCTGTTCCCGGTTCTTGGCTATTTGTACCGTAATCTCTTCCAATGTGGTCTGAGATTCAGCTCCGCTCTTTTCTGCCAATTCAATATCAAATTGGGCTTCCTTAACGGCACTGTTCAGCTCACCAATCTGCTGACTCAACAGCTGACGGGAGGCTTTCCCCTGCCGGCGGCGTTCCTCCAGCACCTTTATTTCGCTTTCGGCGCTCTCGATCTGGCTATGAATATCGTTCTTGCGCTGGGCAACGGTCTCCTGCTCCTTTTCCAGCTCCAAAATAACCTTGTTGAACTGCTCCTTGCGGTTCTCGGATAACTGCAAAGCGGTTTTTGCAGCTATTTCCTGATCCTTTTTCGCCTCGATGGCCGCTGTATGCTTTTCCTTTTTCTTGTTCAAGGCCAAGTAGTCCAAATATATGCCTGCCAGGTTGAACTTTTTTAATTCAGCCTGCAGCTCATTATATTTTTCTGTTTTTTCCGCACTGATTTTAAGGGGCTCCAAGCGGGTTTCAATTTCCCCGATAATATCCTGCACACGGAGAAGATTGGCCTCTGTATCCTCCAGCTTACGCATGGATTCTCGCTTGCGGTTACGATATTTGGTAATACCTGCAGCTTCCTCAAAGAACAGCCGCCGCTCCTCCGGCCGGGCATTCAAAATATCATCAATCTTATTCTGACTGATGATACCCATGCTGTCATGTCCAATACCCGTATCGGCAAACAAATTGGTTATATCCTTTAGGCGGCATTTGGACTTATTGATATAAAATTCACTGTCCCCGTTACGAAACAGTCGGCGGGTAATGATAACCTCCTGAAAATCCACCGGCAGAGTGCCGTCATTATCAAAAATCAATGATACCTCGGCCACACCCATGGCCCGACGGGAGGAGCTGCCATTGAAGATAACGTCCTCAGCCTTGGTGCCACGGATATTACGGACGTTCTGCTCACCCAGCACCCATTTTATGGCATCAGAAATATTGCTCTTGCCGCTGCCGTTTGGCCCAACAATCGCCGTAATCCCCTTATCAAAATCAACCTCTATCTTATCAGCGAAGGACTTAAACCCATAAGCCTCCAGTCGTTTTAACTGCAAATATAACACCAGCCTAATCGATTATTAATAACACTTTATTTTACCATAAATACACCATAATCGCGACTTTTTATGCGCTCTTGTAACATCACATTTCGAAGTTCACCAAGCTTTTCCATAATGGCTTGTTTTATCATTACATTTGCGTTACAATTTTTATAACAACAGTTAAGGGAGGCTTTTTTATGGAAAAAACAACTACACTAAATTTGCGTGTCAATCCTGAAGTCAAAAAAAACGCCGAGGAAGTACTCTCCGCGCTAGGTCTTTCCATGACAGCAGCCATAAACATTTATTTAAAGCAAATTGCTTTTAGAGGTGCTATTCCCTTTGATATTGCCCTGCCAAAAGCTCCAGATCAAATCAACGCCGACACCATGTCCGCCAAAGAATTAAAAGCAGCCATACAAAAGGGCCTAGATGACATAAATAACGGCAATACCGTAGCCGCCTCGGAATTTTTTGAAAATTTCAGGAGGACCCACACCAATGGATGAGTATAATGTTATTTTATCCAAGGAAGCTGCCAACGATATGTCTGCCATATATGACTATATTCTGGAAATATCTGGTACACAGCAAATAGCAATGGCCCAATTTAACCGGATTGCTGATGCTATCAACACCTTAAACACCATGCCCAAGCGAATTAGCATCATGGACAATCCATACTGTAAAGCCAATCAATTACGACAATTGCTGGTAGACAATTATTCTGTTATATATACCATTAGACATAATGATGTATTTATCGCCAGAGTATTATACAGTGCATCTGATATTGTTACTAAATTACCTACGTTAACTATCCTCATCTAAATTAGACAGACAGTGTCTACTGATTACAATATAACAAGCATTATTCCCCTCTGTAATTCAACCACATACTTAGAGTCTATACCTTATCACTCAGTTCCGGCATATCAGAAAGATTTATTCTGTTATACGCTCCATTTTTACTGTCCTCTGGATGAGGTTCCAGTCCAATTATAGTAATAGACTCTTTATCTGGTCCATAAACCCAAAACATGCGCATTGCCCCACTTGTTTTATTTTCCAGATAAGATTGCCAAACCCGTTCTCCATACCTTTCCGATAGTTGATCTATGTCATGTGAATGCAAACTGGGGTGTCTCGGATTTTCTGATAATAACTTCAATGCCTTTCCCCACTTTTTGTATAAAGAAGCATCTCTCTTATTGATCGTTCCGGATTTGTAATCTTCCCGCAACCTGTTCCAAAGTTTTTCCATCTCCGGAATGCCCATCCTTATCATAAAAGCCATAATAAATCTCCATTAAAAATCTGAAAGATCAATGGGCTCAGAAACAATGCCTGACTTAAAATTACTAATTGCCCTATCCATGTCCTTTAATGTTCGCGCAGAAATATCTCTGGGAACAGAAAGCTCTCTAGGCTCCAAAATAATACAGCCATTCTCAAATTCCCTGACATTATAGTAATGATATTTTGCCCCTCTTAGTGTCACTCTTTTTTTACTGTCAATATGAACATCGTAGTTCCTTAATGCTTCCATATTAACACCTCCATGCTTTATGTGGGATTTCCCACCTTTACGTTTATATTATATTTGATAAAAATGTTTGTCAATAATTTTGTGCACTAAAAAAGAGCTGTGAAAAGGAATTTTTCACAGCTCTTAAAATCAATTTTTATTTAGCACCCAGCATAGCCATCATGGTACCAGCAGCTACTGCTGTACCGATAACGCCGGCCACGTTAGGGCCCATAGCATGCATCAACAGGAAGTTGGAAGGATTTGCCTTCTGACCAACCATCTGGGATACACGGGCAGCCATTGGAACTGCGGATACACCAGCAGTACCGATAAGTGGATTAACCTTGCCACCGGACAGGCGGTTCATAACCTTACCAAGCAATACACCAGCAGCAGTACCACCAGCGAAGGCCAGCAGACCCAAGAGAATAATCTCGATGGTCTGAATAGTAAGGAAGCTC
>CACZYN010000194.1 GCA_902785445.1 uncultured Anaerovibrio sp. | reverse complement strand
TTGCTTCGCCCGGGGTATTCAGGTAAACATGTTCAGTGTGCCAGAGAATGTGAGCAGCCGCTCCGGCATTTTGCGGATTAAATGCCGCAAAAAGAACTGCCACGGCAAAAAATGCCAGAAACCTTGATAAGAACCGCTTCATAAACATACCTCCCATTGTAAATTGTCAAAACATTCTATATAACTTGAATATATAGTAAGAAATATACCGAAACAATAGTACTTTCGCTCTATTTTCCCATTAAAATTACATTAACTAATTTGCTTGCTTTATTTCGCCAGATTAGCCTAGAATAAAGAAAAGGAGGCATTACTATGCAGTTTAAAATATCCAGACGAAATTTTATCAAAATGGCCGGAGCTGCCACCACGGGTATTGTACTTTCACAGCTCCCCAATAATACCATGGGACAAGCAAATGCCACTGGCACATGCCCCTATAATGGTCGGGAACTTCCCCTGCTCTATGACACCGACATCTGTGTTTTGGGTGGTGGCCCCTCCGGTATAGCTGCAGCAATAAGCGCTGGAAAAAATGGTATGAAGACCCTCATCGTCGAAAAAGGGATAACCCTGGGTGGACTGCAAACCATGGGAAATGTTATTCCCTGCATGACTACCTGGGCTCCTGACAGTGATACTTCCTTTGTGAAAGATTTAAAAGAACGCTTAGGCAAATATGGTATTGATTACAATGACCACAATGAAAAAAGCGAAGTAGGCATCTGGACCAATCCTGAAGCCCTCAGCCTGATATACGACGAAATGTGTTTGGATAATCACGTGGATGTGTTATATAACACCATATTCGTTGATGTCATAAAGCAGAACACTACTATCACCCATATAATTGTGCAGACCATCGATGGGCTAAAAGCTATAGCTGCCCAAACCTTTATTGACTGCTCCGGCGATGCCATTTTAGCCCGAACTGCCGGAGTACCCAGTGAGCATGGTTTCGAAAAAACCGGCAATAATCAGCCCATGAGTTTTCGCTTTGAAATGGGCGGCATTGATTTGGACAAGGTATACCAACATGTAACAGTGGAATTAGGGGATGATTTCTGTCCCACCAAGCCACCCCATTATGAATTTGCTGAAGCCCGTCATCGCACCAAACAATACGTGCTGGAAAAATTTATGGTTGATGGCATAGCCTCCGGGGAGCTTACCGAAGAGGACGCGGAATATATGCAGGCCTTTGCCATTGTGGGAAAGCCTGGTACTATCTCCATGAATTGTCCGGAACTGCCATTAAAGTTCAGTGCCTCAGAGCCCCTTTCCTACAGCCGGGGTGTTATGGCTGGCCGACAAATGATACATCGCATTAGTCAGTATTTTATCAAGCATATGCCAGGGTTTGAAAAGGCCTATTTGGCTAAGGAAGCCTCCATGCTGGGGGCCAGAGAATCCTGGCGAATTAAAGGAAAATATTATCTTATCGAAGATGATTACCACAACCAAAGCCGCTTTAAGGATGCCGTGGCCCGCACCGCCTGGTTTATTGATGCCCACGGTGAAAAGGTCAGTGAAAAACTCCCTAAGGGAGCTTATTACGAAATACCATATCGTTCCCTTATTACCAAGGAAATAGCCAATCTTATTGTGGCCGGCCGTTGCATCAGTGCCAGCTTCATTTTACAGGCATCCATGCGGATACAGCTTACTTGCATGAGCATCGGGGAAGCTGCTGGTATTGCCGCTGCCTGGGGACTAAAAAATAAAATATCAGCCAATGTCATTGAATGGGATAAAATCCCAGCTAACATCCGCAGCTATGTAAGTGCATAAATGACCCAAATAATCAAGATTTGGTACAGTACAATGTTACCTTCAGAAAATTACAGGATAAGAAACCGTAATGGAAACCCAAAAGAGCCAACAGGCGGTGGCCAAGGAAGTAAGCGGCATGACCGATGCTTCCCACCAGATGCGGAAAAATGTACAAAGCATCAATGAGTTTGTACAACGGATTTCCGAGGCCACTCAGCAGATATCTGCCCAATGCAAGGAGGCATCCGATACTGCTTCGTCAATAATGGATGAATAATTGTACATACAATAAGCAAGACCCGACACAGGATGTCGGGTCTTTGTTTTAGTGGATAACACTGTACTATTTTAGTAACCAGGCAATAGCCTTGGCCATACGCTCCGATTCCTGATAAAAATGATTACCAACATTTAGTTCAAATAGGGTTTTTATCCCCATCTTGGAATAATATTCCGCCAAATAGCTGGTATTTACTTCCACAGTCTGTAAGACCTTATTACGGGTCTTGGCTTCCTTATTCCCTAAGGAAAAATATAAACGCTCCGGCTCTCTGCACATTTTATTTTCACGCACGAAATCCACAAAATCAGGATACCAGAAGGAGCCTGAGCCACATGCTATACGGGAGAATTTGTCTGTTTTATAGGCAGCATATAAGGCAAACAACCCCGCCAGGGAATAGCCAGTCAAAGCAATATACGTAGGCATTTTATCCAGTTGACTCATTATTTGCGGCAGAATATCTCCTGTAAGCTGCTGCAAATATTTATCCGCCCCACCACTAAACGGCTTATCTCCCTTCACAACAGAGGGTATTGCCCAAGGAGAAAGCTCATTATTCCAATCCAGTCCATCAATACAGGCGAAGGAAAAGGCTTTATCCGTCAATCCCTTCACTGCTTGGAAGACCTTCTCTCCCTCACCATCAACTGTATTTAAAAGCACTAACGGAGCAGTTTGGGATTCTGAATAGAGTATAATTGTCTTTTCCCCTGCTCTAATCTCATCTTTAACTGAATGCTCCATGTATAATTCCTCCAAAGCTGATATGCCGCAACTTTCCAATTCTCAATTCACTTCTGATTTTACCTGAAAGCGCAGGTTTAAACAATAAAACCCGCCAAATTCTAGTTGGCGGGTTTTAGACGATTAGTTATTCATAGTAGCAGCACCACTAACGGCACTGGCAATATCTATGGCACCACTGGCGATGGTGGCTCCGCCAGCTATGGCACCGACACCGGTACAACACATCACTGCACCGATGGCCACAGAAGCTACACCACTAACTGTGCTTATAACAACTTTTGCACTCTTTTTGGCTTTAGCACTTATTGGAAGCTTATCCACTACAAAGTTGACGCCTTTCCCTACCAGGGAGAACAAAGCACCAAATGGACCTCCGCCAGCAACCATATCCAACTCTTCTTCTGTAAGTTGTACTTTAGCCGGTTTTTTACCTAAAAATATCTTTTCATGGAAATCCTTCAGGAAGAGGTTGGCATAAACCATACGGAATTCATCAAATTCTTCCTTCGTGTAGTCACCTGGTACAGTTGCCAGCGCGGCAGCATAAGCCTTCTCCTTGTCACAGTCACTCATCACTGCTTCAAACAAGGCCATATCCTCACTGAGTCTTGCGACCAGCTTTTTAATATCTCTATGCTGAAATGCCTTTTCAATGCGTGCCTCAGGGATATCCTGAATCAGATTTTCCAACTTTTTGCCATCAATAGCATTCTGTATCATCTGAACTTTCTCATTATTTAATCCTTTCATTTTCAGCCCCCCTATGTTTTTTTCTCTGTCTATACATACGGGTGATAGCCTACTTTATTACTACTCTGTGAAAAAATGTGTTGGGGGCAAATTGGCAGTATATTGAGAAAAGTTAGAGCATGGTACTTACTATTTCTTTCCGGACAAATTTTCCTTCATTGAAAGCTGTGGTCATGTTCACCCCGTTACACATACAGTTTGCCAATAAACTTTCACTCCTGGAAAGCATAAACATGGCATAAATGTAATTAACCAAATTGTCCTCAATGCGATTATAGTAGCTCTCATCAGAACTTTTCAGCTTCTCCAGTTCCGAAATATATTTTACCTGCTTAAATTCTTCTTTGTTGTTGCGTTCTTGAGCTATAGC
>CACZYN010000193.1 GCA_902785445.1 uncultured Anaerovibrio sp. | reverse complement strand
GAAGTATCTCATGGGGTTTCACCTGACCCTTGATGTCCTTTAATTCCTGCATCAGGGCTTCATCCACATGAAGCCGACCGGCGGTATCTATAATCACCACATCATTGGCGTGGGTAAAGGCATAATTCAGAGAGGACTTGGCGATAGTAACCGCATCCGTACCCTGCTCCATGGAAAAAACCGGAATATCCAGCTGCTTACCAATGACCTGCAACTGCGTAACCGCTGCTGGACGATATATATCCGCTGCCACCAGCACCGGACGCTTGCCCTGCTTTTTCAGAGAAAGTCCCAGCTTACCAGCAGAAGTGGTTTTACCGGCACCCTGCAAGCCCACCATCATGATAATAGTTGGTGGATTGGGGGACATGTTGATACGGCTTTGGGAGCCGCCCATCAACTCGGTTAATTCCTCATTTACAATCTTTATGACCAGCTGAGCCGGTGTCAGGGCTTCCATAACATCCTGACCAATGGCCCGCTCCTTGACTCTTTTCACAAAGTCCTTTACGACCTTGAAGTTGACATCTGCTTCCAAAAGTGCCATCCGCACTTCCCGCATGGCCTCGTTGACATCATCCTCTGTCAGCTTGCCATGACCACGCAGCTTTTTAAATGTTTCCTGCAGCCTGTCGGCCAAACCTTCAAAAATCAATCTGATTCCTCCTGAACCTTGCTAGTGTATGTAACAAGCTTCATAAGTATATTATTAACTCTTTCTTCATCTAAGGAAGAAAGCTGAGATATTTCATCATACAGCTCAGTGAGCTCATGTTGCTGTTCTCTGAGTCTCTTTGCCAAACCGAGCTTTTCCTCATAGGCAGCCATAATCTGCTCCGAACGGTGCAGTATATCGTATACCGCCTGTCGGGAAACCGCCAGATCCTCACCGATTTCCGACATGGAAAAGTCTTCAAAGAGATGCATACTCAAACATTTTTGCTGTTTTTCAGTGAGCAGTGGCCCATAAATATCAAAGAGCTCTGCCAGATATAGCCGTTGTTCAAGCACTCCAAACACCCTCTTTCAAGGCAACCATAGTTATTATAGCCATGGGCACAATGGTTGTCAAGTAATTTCCCTTGTCATTGTAAAAAAGTTCACCTAATAAGAAAAGCCGACTAACTATGTGTTAATCGGCTTTTCTTATGATATATCAGTTTCGATATTTTGCAAAAATTAAATAGCTCTTTCAACCTTACCGGTCCGCAGGCAGCGAGTGCAAACATTTACACGCTTAACTTCGCCTTCCACGACGGCACGAACACGCTGGATATTTGGCTTCCAGGTACGTCTGGTCTTCAAATGGGAATGGCTCACATTGTTACCGGACAATTCACCCTTACCGCATACTTCACATACATTTGCCATGTAGCACACCTCCTTAAAACTTTATCGGCGCATAGTTGCATATATGTAAATTCCTTATGTACATAGTCCTATACACACAACAAAAAGATTATATCATAACAGGTCTGTCAAATGCAACCCCTTGGCAGCAAATATTTTTGCTGTCCATATCGCCAAAGGATTTCGCACAGGACAGTATAATCCATTGCCAAACTATACTATCATTTTTCAAATCCAAATGCAAGAAGATTATCGAACTCCATCTGCCAGCTTCAGCAAATGAACCAGTTCGTCCTTTTCAAAATGATATTTTTCCCCGCAGAACTGGCAGCATACCTCGGCCTCACCGTCATCCACCAAAGCCTGCATATCATCATGGGACAAGCTTAACAGCACGTCCTCAATTCGTTCCCGATTACATTTGCATCTAAAGGACAGCTGGGTGGTGGTTAAATAATCCACTTCAAAGTCCGCCATCAGTTCACTTATGATATCCTTGGCACTGGCCCCTTCAGCAATCATGGTGGAAACCGGCCGAACCTTTTTCAGGGCTTCCTCCACCCGGGAAATAATTTCCTCGTCAGCATCCGGCATTAGCTGGAGTACAAATCCACCGGCTGCCATAGCCTTCCGGTCAGTACCTACCAATACTCCCAGCCCTACGCTGGAAGCGGTCTGCTCCGAGGTAAAGAGATAATTGGTCAAATCCTCGGCAATTTCCCCGGTAACGATTTCACAGCTTCCCCGCATGGGTTCGCCCAAACCGGTGAACCGGGTAACCTGCACCATGCCCTGGCCTACTGCACCACCCACATTCAGCTTGCCATCCTCTTTCAATGGCAAATCCACATGAGGATTGCCCACATACCCCCGGACATAACCATCCGGTGTGGCATCAGCAGTAATATACCCCAAAGGACCATTTCCCTGAAAGCTGATGGTAATAGCCTCCTGATTTTTTAAATTAGCGGCTAAAAGCAGGGCACCGGTCATGGTACGCCCCAGAGCCGCTGCTGCCGTTGGCGAGCAGTCATGTCGACTGATGGCCTCGTTTACCAGATCAGTGGTCACAGCCGCATAAATTCTTATTCCCTTGGTAATTGCTTTTACTAAAGTATCACTCATCTTAATCCTTATTTCTTCAATTCGGCCACCAGCTCTTTGGCAGCGGCAATCCGATCGGCATAAATATCAATATTAGGCGTTCTCTTTAAAAATTCCTCAAAAGTAGCCAAGGCTTCCTCGTTTCTGCCCAGGCGCTCCAATACCAGCCCCTTCATGAAGTAAGCCGCATAAAAGCTCTTAAACTTGGACAGGACAAATTCATAATCCGCCAAAGCATTTTCATACTGCTTTAACCGACCATAGGCACTCCCCCGGGCATAATAGGCATCCAAATATTCACTATCTATTTCTATAATGGAAGAATAATCGCCAATGGCCTCATTGTACATTCCCTGGTCAGCATAGCAGTTGGCCCGGTTATAATAAGCGTCTACATGCTTCGGATTTACCTTCAGACAATCCCCGTAGCTGTTTACAGCCTCCTGTACCTTATCCTGATCCAAATACAGCTCAGCCTTGTTAAAATACACATCAGCATAGTCCGGAGCCAACTCTATGGCCTTATCATAGTCGGCCATGGCCAGATCAAACTTTTCCTGGGCTGCATAGCAAAGTCCCCGGTTGTTCAAGGCTGCCACATAATCCTTTTCCATTTCCAGAGCCACGGTAAAATCCGCAATGGCCCCCTCATAGTCCTTCTTCAGCTTCTTGAAACAGCCCCGCTCCCAATAATCATAGGCGGTCTGCAAATTGGTGGCATTGGCCCCGATACCAGTTTTCCCCTGAGGTGCCTGATTCTGGTCAGCAATATCATTGGCATAGGCACTGCCGGTCAATGCACAGGTAAAGGTAACGGCGCAGGCAGCCACAGCCAGTGACTTCTTTAAACTAAATACATCCAATAACATCCTTAAGACCTCTCTTTAGGTAAAATCACAACTGCTTCAGCAGATTAGCCATTTCAATAGCAGTCATAGCCCCATCGGCACCCTTGTTGCCTGCCTTGGTACCAGCCCGCTCAATAGCCTGTTCAATGTTTTCCGTGGTAACCACACTAAAGGTAACAGGAACCCCGGTAGCCATGCTGGCCTGGGCAATTCCTTTGGCCGCCTCGTTGCATACATAATCATAATGGCTTGTGGAACCGCGAATTACCACCCCCAAAGCGATAATGGCATCATATTTCCCGGATTCAGCCATTTTCTTGGATACCAGTGGTAGCTCATAAGCACCTGGCACCCAGGCAACAGTGATATCATCCTCAGATGCCCCATGACGATGCAAGGTATCCAGCGCACCGCCTAACAACTTAGATGTCATAAACTCATTAAAGCGGGAAACCACAATACCAAACTTCATGCCCTCGGCATTCAGCATACCTTCTATAACCTTTACTTCCTTCATAATAATACCTCCACTATTATTCTGCCAAAATGTGACCCATCTTGGTCTTCTTTACCTTCATATACTGCTTGTTAAATTCGTTGGTTGGCACCTCCAAAGGTACTCTGTC
>CACZYN010000192.1 GCA_902785445.1 uncultured Anaerovibrio sp. | reverse complement strand
AAGCAGGTAAATAACGGTCAGACCTATACCAGTGTTTTAGCTCTCAGCAAAGGAGAACGGGTTAATGAAATTGCCCGTATGGCCTCTGGTGGTGATTTATCAACAGCATCCTTGGATAATGCCCGGGAAATGCTGGTGAATGCTGAAACCCGAAAACAGCAATATGCAAATGGGCGGTAATATGTTAAAATAACAAGTTAGTGGATAAACTAGTGCACTAACTGGGAGGCTAATGATGTACGAAGACTTAATTGAAACCAAGCTGGATAGTGAGAATATATATGATGGCTATCTCTTGCATATAAAAAAAGATAAGGTACGGCTCCCCAATGGTGGAGAAGCCTATCGGGAATGGGTGAAACATCCTGGTGCAGCGGCAGTTATACCCTATACGGACCAGGGAGAAGTTATCTTGGTTCGTCAGTACCGTTATCCCATTGATGAAGTAACCTTAGAAATTCCAGCCGGGAAGCTGGATGCTGCGGGGGAAGATCCTCTGGAGTGTGCTAAACGGGAGTTAAGTGAGGAAACTGGCTATACTGCCCAGGAGTACAAGTTTTTGACTAAGTTAGCAACATCTGTGGGTTTTTCCGACGAAGTCATTTATATTTACGCAGCACGGGGGCTGGCAGCTGGTCAGCAACATACAGATGAAGATGAATTTATCAATGTGGTAAAGGTTCCATTACAAGAGGCGGTGGAAATGGTATTGGATGGCCGCATCAATGATGGAAAATCAATTACCGCTATTTTTATGCTGGATAGATTGGTAAATAAGAAGGATTAATTAATAATATTGGAGGACTTTATGTTTGATTTTAGTCTTATGAGTTTGGTGGCGGGGTTGCCGGGCTTATTGTTGGCCCTGGTACTTCATGAATATGCCCATGCCCGGGTGGCGGTGGCTATGGGGGACTTCACTCCAAAGCTTACAGGTCGCTTGACTTTGAATCCTGTTGCCCATATTGATATTATCGGTTTAATTATGCTTTTGGTAGCCCATTTTGGCTGGGCCAAGCCGGTAATGGTTAATCCCCGGAATTTCAAGGATATGAAAAAGGGCAATATTTTGGTAGCCTTGGCTGGACCAATGGCGAATTTTATTACAGCCTTTATCGCCATGTTTTTGATGGTGCTCCTGTATAAATTAAACATGGGCATGTCTCTGGGGGTAAAAACAGTACTGTCCATGATTGTGCTGTTTAACATCAATTTTGGTATATTCAATTTGATTCCATTGCCTCCGTTGGATGGCTCCAAAATTTTACTGGAATTTTTGCCAAGTGAATATGCCTATAAATACATGGGAATAGAGCGGTACAGCTTTATTATCCTTATAGTAATGATGATGACACCGATACTTAGTGGAATTCTTATTCCTTTATCCCGATTTATGATTGGCTTATTTGAGTCGGTTATTACATTAATTCTTTTATAAATAACAATTAACATTTGAGAGGGGTTTCAATAAAAAATGGAAAAGATTATTTTAACAGGTGACAGACCAACGGGAAGACTGCATATAGGTCATTATGTAGGATCCCTTAAGCGCAGAGTACAGCTGCAGAATTCCGGGGAGTTCGATAAAATCTACATCATGATTGCAGATGTTCAGGCTTTGACGGATAACTTCGAGAATCCTGAGAAGGTTCGTCAGAACATCCTGGAGGTTGCCCTTGACTACTTGTCTGTAGGTCTTGACCCTGCTAAATCTACTTTGTTTATTCAGTCCCAGGTTCCTCAGCTTACTGAGTTGACCACTTATTATATGAATTTGGTTTCGGTTTCCCGTGTGGAGAGAAATCCTACTGTTAAAGCTGAGATTCAGCAGAAGAATTTTGAAAAGAGCATACCAGTAGGTTTCTTTACTTATCCAATCAGCCAGGCATCTGATATTACAGCTTTTAAGGCAACATTAGTGCCAGTAGGTGAGGATCAGCTGCCTATGCTGGAGCAGACTAAGGAAATAGTTCGTCGCTTCAACATGATTTATGGTGGAGAAGCTTTGATTGAGCCAGAGATTATGCTTCCTGAGAACGAGACCTGCCGTCGTTTGCCAGGTACTGATGGCAAAGCCAAGATGTCCAAATCCATCGGCAATTGTATTTACCTGTCTGATGATGCAGAAACTGTTCGCAAGAAGGTTATGGATATGTACACTGACCCTACCCATATTAAGGTTTCTGATCCAGGTCATGTGGAGGGCAATGCAGTATTTACTTATTTGGATGCCTTCAGCAAACCAGAGGATTTTGAGAAGTATCTGCCAGAATATAAGAACCTGGATGAATTGAAGGAGCATTATACCCGGGGCGGTCTTGGTGATGTAAAGATCAAGAAATTCCTCAACAGTATTTTGCAGGCGGAATTGGAGCCAATTCGGGCTCGCCGTAAGGAATACGAAAAGGATATTGCCGGGGTATATGAAATCTTGAAGGCGGGCAGTGAAGAGGCAAGACGGGTTGCAGAAAGTACTCTGCAGGATGTTAAGAATGCCATGAAAATTAACTACTTTGCTGATGAGGAATTAATCAAATCTCAGGCAGCGAAGTATCAGGCCAATAAGGATTGATTTCAAGTTGACTGAAAAGTATTCAGTGCGTTTGGAGAGCTTTGAAGGCCCTATGGAGCTTTTAATGCATCTCATAGAAAAGAATAAAATTGATATCTATGATATTCCAATAGCTGAGCTTACAGAGCAGTATATTGAGTATCTGGACCAGTTCCGGGAATTTAATCTGGAGATTGCCAGTGAGTTTTTGCTTATGGCAGCTACACTATTACAGATTAAATCACGGATGATGCTGCCTAAGCCTCCAAAATCTGCTGAATCAGAGGATGCTGAGTATGTTGATCCACGGCAGGAGCTGATTAATCGGATTTTGGAGTACAAACGCTATAAGGAAGTCAGCAACGTACTGGGGGATATGCAGGCGAAGCAGGAACGTTTTTTTACCAGACAACCTATGGAGCTGCCGGTGCATCATTTGCCGCCGGATAATTTATCTATGCTGGATCTGCTCAATGCCTTTAATAATGTTTTGGCCATTCGTCGGGAATTAAAGATTCCGGATGTTTTGGTGGAGCCAGAGGAATATACGGTTCCGGAAAAAATGGAGCTTCTCTTGTCTTTACTAAATAAAAAGGGTGGAGAGATGGCCTTTGAGGAGGCCTTTGAATCAGGGAACCGCAGTGAATTAATTACGACATTTTTGGCCATGTTGGAACTGATAAAGGTAAAGAGTATTAAGGTTTGGCAGCCGGATAAGTTTTCAAAGATATTTATTACGGTCAGGGTTGGTGAAGATTAATGGTTTTGGAAGAATTACTGGCCCCACTGGAGGCAGTGCTGTTTGCCAGTGGTGATCCGGTATCTGCCCAGCAATTAATGGAAATATTCGATATAGATAAGGAAAGCTTAGATACTTTACTGGAGACACTTTGCCAAAAGTTGGAGGACACTAAGAGCGGCCTAATGGTTCAGCCAGTGGCTGGAGGATGGCAGATGGTGACCCGTCAGGAAATGTTTTCCTATGTGGAGAAATTGACGGAGACCAAGGATAAAAAGCTGTCGGCAGCTGCTATGGAAACCCTATCAATTATTGCCTTTAAACAGCCGATAACCAAGCAGGAAATCGAGCATATCCGTGGTGTGCATATTGAAAAGGTGCTGGGTAAGCTTATTGAATTGGAGCTGGTAAGGGAATTGGGACGTAAGGAAGTCTTGGGACGACCAATTCTCTACGGAACTACCGATAATTTCTTGAAATGTTTTGGCCTAAATGAAATTACTGATTTGCCGGAGTTGCCGGAGGTGGCTATTGACAGCCAGGAATACGAGCAGTTGGGGCTGTTTCAGGAGGAAGACCAGTAAGTAAAGTTGCTATAAATAAATATATTGATATAAAAACCAATGTTATGATATACTATGACGGTT
>CACZYN010000191.1:4016-5878 GCA_902785445.1 uncultured Anaerovibrio sp. | reverse complement strand
TTCATCGTTGATCCACGCAAGGAGAGAATTGCTGTAGCTGAGGCTCACAAGCTGAATATTCCTATCGTTGCTATCATTGATACCAACTGTGATCCAGATGAGATTGATTACCCAATCCCTGGTAACGACGATGCTATCCGTGCAGTAAGACTTCTTACCGGCAAGATTGCAGACGCAGTTATCGAGGGCCGTCAGGGTCAGTCCACTGAGGCTCCAGCTGAAGAAGAGGCTGCTGAGTAATATGAACATAAGAGGGGTAAGGGGCTATCCCTTATCCCTTATTTAATATCAAATACATTTTTTAGGAGGAACTAAAGATGGCACAGATTACTGCTGCATTAGTAAAAGAATTGCGTGAGCTCACCGGTGCTGGTATGATGGATTGCAAAAAGGCATTGGTAGAGTGCGATGGCGATAAGGACAAGGCTATTGATTATCTCCGTGAAAAGGGAATTTCCAAGGCTGCCAAGAAGGCTGGCCGTATTGCTTCCGAGGGTGTTGTAGCAGCTGCTTATGATGCAGCCAGCAACACTGCATGTCTGGTTGAGGTTAACTCCGAGACTGACTTCGTAGCTAAGAATGACAACTTCAAGGAATTGGTAAAGAAGATTGCCAACCATATTATTGCTACCAAGCCAGCTGATTTGGACGCTTTGAATGCTTCCATGCTGGATGGCAAGACTGTAGCTGATGTTATGACCGAGGCTGTGGCTTCCATTGGTGAGAAGCTGTCCCTTCGTCGCTTTGTTGTATATACTTCCGAGAACAAGCTGGCTACTTACATCCACATGGGTGGTAAGATTGGCGTAGTTGTAGAGCTTTCCGGTGGCAGCGATGAGCTGGCTCAGGACGTAGCTCTCCAGATTACTGCTCAGAAGCCACAGAGCGTTGACCGTAGTGGCGTTGATCCTGAGTATCTGGAGCATGAGCGTGCTGTACTTAGAGCACAAGCTCTGGAAGAGGGCAAGCCTGAGAACATCGTTGACAAGATGGTTGAGGGTCGTCTCAATAAGACCTATAAAGAAATCTGTCTGGTTGAGCAGGAATTCTTCAAGTCTTCCGATCATGAGACCATTCAGGATATCCTTGGTGATGTAAAGGTTCTTCGTTTCACTCGTTTTGAGATGGGTGAAGGTCTGGAGAAGAAGAACGAAGACTTTGCCGCTGAGGTTGCAGCTCAGATTAAATAAAATTTCATATTTTATAGAAAAGGGACTAGCAAAAGCGGTCCCTTTTTCTGCAAAGTATGATATTTTTTCAAGGATTTTTTGTATTTGTGTCGAAAATAATATAGGGAAATTTTATATATGGAGGTCGTTGTAGTGGGAAAGTATAAACGCGTCGTTTTAAAACTTAGTGGCGAATCACTGGCGGGGGAGCAGGGCTTTGGCATTAATCCTGTGGTGGTGGAAGCCATAGGAAAGCAGATAAAGCGCGTACATGAGGCCGGTATTGATGTGGCTATCGTCGTAGGTGGCGGCAACATCTGGCGTGGGCTGGCCGGCAGTGCTGAGGGCATGGACCGGGCTCAGGCTGATTACATGGGCATGTTGGCAACGGTGATTAATTCCTTGGCCATTCAGGATGCTCTGGAGCAGGCAGGGGTTCCTTCCCGGGTACAGAGTGCTATTGAAATGCGTCAGGTAGCAGAGCCATATATCCGTCGCAAGGCCATCCGGCATATGGAAAAGGGCCGGGTAGTAATCTTCGGTGCCGGTACCGGTAATCCGTATTTTTCCACGGATACTACCGCCGCACTTCGGGCAGCAGAGATTGAGGCTGATGTTATCCTCATGGGCAAGAAGGGTACTGAGGGTATCTACGATAAAGACCCTAATCAGAACGAGGATGCCAAGAAGTTT
>CACZYN010000191.1:0-3955 GCA_902785445.1 uncultured Anaerovibrio sp. | reverse complement strand
TGCGGTAGGGGAAGATATAGGTACAACTGTAGGGGGGAAATAATTTATGATTAGTGACATTATTGCTTCTAATGAGGCGCGTTTGAATAAGTCCATTGATGCGCTTAAAAGAGAGTTCGGTTCTCTGCGGGCTGGTCGAGCTACACCATCCCTGTTGGACAAGGTAATGGTAGATTATTATGGGACACCTACTCCGGTGAATCAGGTGGCCAAGGTATCTGTACCTGAACCTCGTATGATTATGATTCAGCCTTGGGAAAAGACCATGCTGCACGAGATAGAAAAGGCAATTATGAAGTCCGAGCTGGGACTTTCCCCAAATTCCGATGGCACGGCTATTCGCTTGTCCATTCCACAGCTCACTCAGGAACGCCGTAAGGAATTGGTGAAGACTGTAAACAAGAAAGGCGAGGAAGCCAAGGTAGCTATCCGCAATATTCGTCGGGATGCTAATGATGCCATTAAGAAGCTGGAAAAGGACAAGGAGATTACTGAGGACGAGTCCAAGAAGGCCTTGGAAAAGTTCCAGAAGATAGTTGATTCCTTCATTAAGAATGTTGATACACTGAAGGAAGCCAAGGAAAAGGAAATCATGGAAGTTTAATATGGAAATTAACGTGATTGGTCACCCCTGGCATTTGGCCAAAGCCTTGCTTAATGAGGCTAATATAAGGTATAATGTAACGGTAACACATCCAACAAAGGATTTTTTCAAACTGGAACCGGATGGCTATTATGTTGTTCGGCAGTGCCTGTTAGATGATGGTACATTAGATATTAGACTGGCAGCCAGACTGCAAAAGGAGGTGTCTACTAATGGCTTACAAGATTGAAGAAGGATGTATCTCTTGTGGTACTTGTGCAGGAACTTGCCCTGTTGAGGCAATTTCTGAGGGTGATGGCAAGTATGAAATCAACCCAGATGTTTGTGTTGAGTGCGGTGCTTGTGCTGGTAACTGCCCTGTAGGTGCTATTGTTGCTCCTTGATAGGCGTGTCAGTCCTTAACGACTGATAAAGTGTGAATGTGCCCCTCAGGTATATATTGAGGGGCATATTTTCGTATGGAAAACTCGGCAACGTGTGAGCAGGAGTTAAAGAATGTTAAAAAAGTTATTTGGCAAGAAAAAAGCAAATAATGATTACGAAAATAACAGCGATTTGCTGGAAACTATAGATAGAGACAAAATGCCACGCCATGTGGCCATTATTATGGATGGTAATGGGCGTTGGGCAAAGGAAAAGGGTATGCTGCGTTCGGCTGGTCATACTGCGGGCATTAAGGCGCTCAAAAGAGTTCTGAAAACTGCTGTAAACATCAATTTGGAAGCATTAACGGTGTATGCCTTTTCCACGGAGAATTGGAAACGACCAACAGCAGAAGTGGATTTTTTGATGAAGCTCTTTTCTGAGTATTTGGAAAAAGAACTTGATGAAATGGATCAAGAAAATGTACATATTAATTTTATTGGTCGTACGGATGCCTTTTCTCCATACTTGCAGAGTCAGATGGAGGACGCAAAAAAGCGTACTGCGAATAATACCGGCGTAAAGTTTACTGTGGCAGTTAATTACGGGGGACAGGATGAAATTGTTCGTGCGATTCAGACTTTGGCCAATGAGGTAAAGGAAAATAGGCTTTCTCCAGAGGAAATTAGTCCTCAAATTCTGGAGAAGCATTTGGACACTGCAGACCTTCCAGCGGTGGATTTGGTTATTCGTACCAGTGGAGATATGCGTTTAAGTAATTTCCTTATCTGGCAGACCGCTTATGCAGAATTTTGGTTTACAGAAACGAATTGGCCGGATTTTACTGAAGCAGATATGATTGAGGCTATTGTAGATTACAGTAAACGAGACAGACGGTTTGGCGGTCTCAGCAAAAGAAATGAGGAAAAATAAGGATGCTTACGAGAATAGTTACCGGTGTAGTTGGAATCGCACTGGCAACAATTGTTATACAGACTGGTGGGGCAATGTTTGCCGGCGCTGTGCTGTTATTGGCTTTTGGGGCTTGGTATGAATATTGCCGAGCCTTTAATCAGAAGGGATATAACCCAACCCAGGTTACCGGAATGGTACTTATTTCAGCTATGTGGGTTGGTGGATGGTTGGGCAATGAAGCCCTTCTGGTGGGTACCACGATGCTTTCTGTGCTTACTGTCATGTTGCTTACAGTGTTAAATCACGATAAGTTTGATGTATTATCGGCAGTAATTTCTGTTGCAGGAATTTTTTACATAGGCTTGCCCTTTGTTCATTTGGTAATGCTGCGATTTATGGGTGGAGATAGTGTTATCGCCACCAATCTAGGGGATTTTTCAACAGGCTGTGCATTGGTTTGGATAGCACTCATTGGTACTTGGGCCAGTGATACCTTTGCCTATTTTGCCGGCTGTGCTATAGGAAAGCATAAATTATGTGAGAAAATCAGCCCGAAGAAGACCATTGAAGGATTCATTGGGGGCCTTATCGGCACCACCGCTTCGGTGGCTGGCTTAGGCGTGTTCTTTGGCCTTGATGTGGTGACCATGGCAGTGTTAGGCTTTATTATTTGCATCGTGGCAACATTGGGAGATTTGGTGGAATCTGTGGTGAAACGCTATACAGGTATTAAGGACTCCGGCAATATCATTCCTGGTCACGGTGGAATATGGGATCGGTTTGACAGTGTATTATATACTGTACCATTGGTATATTATTTTATGTATGTTACTAAGATTGCAGGGTAATGAAAAGTGGACTGACAGGAGCGGTCCACTTTCTTGTGTAGATTAAGGAGCATTTGTTATGAAAAATATAGTCGTTCTAGGTTCAACTGGTTCCATTGGTACACAGACCCTGGATGTGGTGCGGAATAACCCAGAGTTATTCCATGTGTCCGTATTGGTGGCTAACCGCAGTGATGAGCTTTTGGAGCAGCAGATTAATGAGTTCCAGCCGGAGCTGGCGGTTTTATCGGATAATGAAGCGGCTCAGCGGTTAATGAGCCGCTATTCTGGCAAAACTAAAATCATGGGGGGCCGGGAGGCAGTTATTGAGGCTGCAGTATTCCCAGAGGCAGATACGGTGGTTACCTCCCTTATGGGCTTTGCCGGTTTGGAACCTACCATGGCAGCCCTTAATGCCAGAAAGAATATTGCCTTAGCCAATAAGGAAACTTTGGTAGTAGCTGGAGAACTGGTTATGGCCAAAGCCAAGGAGATGGGCTGTGCAATTTTACCGGTGGATAGTGAGCATTGCGCTTTGTTCCAGTGCCTCCAGGGCCAGGATAGAAGTGCTGTGGAAAAACTGATTCTCACGGCTTCCGGCGGACCTTTCAGAGGGAAAAAAGCAGTAGAATTGACTAATGTAACCAAGTCTGACGTGTTGGCCCATCCAACCTGGAATATGGGACAAAAGATTACGGTGGACTCGGCATCGTTAATCAATAAGGGCTTGGAAGTCATTGAAGCGAAGTGGCTGTACGGAGTATCTTATGATGATATTCAGGTGGTGGTTCATCCTCAGAGTATCGTTCACTCCATGGTACAGTATCAGGATGGTACTGTAATGGCCCAGTTGGGCTGTACGGATATGCGGCTGCCGATTCAGTATGCTTTGACCTATCCGGATCGGGTGAAGTCCCAATTCCCAAGGGTAGATTTTTACGAACTGTCCAAGCTGACCTTTGAGAAGCCAGATATGGATACCTTCCGAGGCTTGAAGCTGGCCTTTGAAGCCGGCAAGACCGGTGGTACCATGCCTTGCGTTATGAATGCGGCCAATGAAGTGGCCAACCTCGCCTTCCGCAACAACCAATGCTCATTCCTCGGCATGGCCGACATCATTGAGCAGACGATGAAGCAGGCCACCTTCGACAGCCACCCCGACCTCGACGTCTATCTGCAGACCGACCGTGAGGCAAGGGCCATTGCCAGCCAACTGGTCAAGGCTTAGGTTACACCTTATTTATAT
>CACZYN010000190.1 GCA_902785445.1 uncultured Anaerovibrio sp. | reverse complement strand
ATAATAATCATCGGCATTCAGCATGCGGCTAAATGGCAGCTCCCGCCACAGCTCGGAGGCATTTTTCAGCCGCTGGCCAATGGCTGTTTTAAAGAACTTCGCCACAGCTTGCACATTGATATAGCCGGACTGCTCCTTGGTCAGGATTTCCTGATTCACCATACCGGCCAGTTGCCCGCTTATATCCTCTGTATCCAAACAGCCAGACAAATTCAGATGCTGCATTACCGAGTGCATAAGGGTACCATATTCATTGCCCTGGAGCCCCGACTTGCCTTCAGCTTCCTGAACGAATCTCGGCCGGTTAAAGAGATACTCCCTATGCTGAGCCGCCAACTGTTCACCAGAGTCCATATTGGTTTCACTCAAGGCCTCCTGGGCGAAGCGGCGCTTTAATTCCGATACCGTAAGCTTGGCCGGAACCTCCCGGGTCCCCCGATAATCATAGTCAAGGGTTAATTTTTCCCCCAAATAAGCCACATCAGTTTCCAATGGCAGTTCATTCCCCGCCTTTATCACCTGAAGCAACTCATTATCCACATCCCCTGTTTGATTTACTCCTCTGATGGTATTGGCCTCCACCAGAGATACTGTCCAGTGGGACTCCGCCCCCATCGCCATAGGAATGTTGACCTGCTGTTTGACAGTTCCGGAATAATCCACCAAGGGCTTGCCATCACAATGGTGTGCCACTGCCCTGGCCACCCAATCGGCATAGGAATTTACCGATAGCAGGGTATGAACCGGCAATACCTTGTCCGAGGTATCGATATACTGACACCACTTGGCGGCTTTATTGACCAGGCCCCGGCTCCGTCCCACCATAAGCAGCTTTTCCCGGGCCCTGGTCATGGCTACGTAGAGAACACGCAGCTCCTCCGCCTGCAGCTCTCGTTGCCACTTAGCTTTGATTGCCAGCCGGGCGAAGGTTTCATATTTGACCATGAATTCCGGATCCCCATATTTAATACCCAGCCCCAATTCCTTATGTAGCAGCACATCTTCAGTGAGATCTGTCCGATTGAAACCCTTGCACATGTCCGCCAGAACCACCACCGGGAACTCCAGGCCCTTGCTTTTGTGAATGGTCATCACCCGGACCACATCTTCTCCTTCGCCCAGAGTGCGGGCCATAGACAGGTCTGTTTCCATCTCCGTCATGCGCTGGATAAACCGCAGAAAGCGGAATAAACCCTGATAATCCGTGTTCTGAAATTCCTGGGCCCGGGTAACCAGCATACGCAAATTCGCCTGTCGAAGTATTCCCCCCCGCAGGCTACCTGCATAATCATAATAACCCGTATCCCGGAAAATCTGCCAAATCAACTCCGGCACACTGACCTGTCTGGCCAGCTGTCGCCAAATACTTAACTGATTTAAAAAGGCGTCCACCTTTTCCTTTATTTCTGCTTCCAGATTTGCCTCCGGAGTATTAGCAGCCAATAAAGCAGTATACATATCCTCATCCTTGGCCAAAGACTTCAATTTGGCCAAATCCGTAGCACTTAAGCCCACGACAGGAGAAAACAGTACCGCTGCCAAATGAATATCCTGCTGGGCATTATCGATTACCGAAAGCAAGGAATGCATGGTCTGAATTTCCGTAGTCTGGAAGAACCCATCACTGGTATTCACATACACCGGAATATCATTTTGCTGGAGAACCTCCTGCAAAATCTCCGCCTTATCCTTGGTGGCCCGCAGGAGAATAACCATATCCCGCCAGGTTACAGGCCGATAGCCCTTGTTTTCCTTGTAATTGGTGTCGAAGATCATTTTACCGCTGGCCTTGATTTCCTTCAAACGGGTGGCGATGTATTGAGCCTCCAGCTCAAAGCCCACCAGTTCCTCCACCTCATCCGAAGTACTCTGATCGTCCTGCTGCGCAGCTTTATTATCAGCGTCATCACCTTTAGCATCCAAATCTATCAGGGCCAGCTCCACATTCTTTTCCAGAAGCTCCCCCTGCTCCGGTTCCTCATAGCCGTATGGATCTCCCTCATTGAGCATGGCCCGGTCATCATATTCTATCTCATTGGGATTGGGCGTCATTACCTGGGCAAAAACATAATTAATGGCCGAAAGAATCTCCCGGCGGCTGCGGAAGTTCCGCCCCAAAGTAATAAGCTCCCCCTCCGAATTACCTTTTTTTTCGTAGGACTTGTATTTCTTCAGAAACAGTCCTGGCTCCGAGGAGCGAAAACCGTAAATACTCTGCTTCACATCACCAACGGTGAAGGTATTGGCATTACCATCGCCGGCAATCAATCGCACAATAAACTCCTGCACCTCATTGGTGTCCTGATACTCATCCACCATGATTTCCTGATAGCGCTCCCGCAACTCCAAGGCGATTTCCGAGGGCTTCAACTCCCCCGGTGCCGCATCAGCAGCCTGTAAAATCCTTAGGGCAAAGTGCTCCACATCACTGAAATCCACAATATTTTTCTGTTTTTTAGCCTCGCTGTACGCCTGGGAAAAATCCTTCACCATCTTTACAATGCAGGACACATCCCCAGCCGCCCCTCTAAGCTCCTCTAACAGTATGTTCTCATCATCCGGTACAAAACTTCTGATTTCATTTAGAATATCCTTCAAGGCACCAGCTGCTTCTTTAAAGGCTTCCTTTACCTCCGGCTCCATGCCCTTAAGGTTGCCGGGCATTCTAGGAATATCATCCAGCTTGGTTACGGCCAAATAAAGCTCGTGCCAATCCTGTTCCAGTGCACTGTCAAGGGCAGTTACCACTCCATCATAGGCCGTCACAATGGCATCAAACTTTTCCCTGACCTTTGGGGCCTCAAAATTCACCACAATGCCTTTCAGCTCTGCCAGATATTCCCGGGCCGGAGCCATCCGACAGGTAATTTCTTCCTCCAACACCGGCCACCATTTGGTTTTCTGCAAGGACGCAATAGCGCCCCCCTCCCCCAAATAATCCTCTTCCAGCTGGCTTAACCATAAATCTGGGAAGGGCTGATTGCGGGACGTCTCATAAAGCTGCAGCACTATATCATACAGGGCCGAATCCCCCCGGTCCGTGCCGTATTTATCGGCAAATCGCTGAAGATCAGCGTCTCCATCTTTATATTTGCTCTCAAACAACTCCTCCAGCACATCCTGCTGCAGGATAACCAATTCATTTTCGTTGGCAATGCGAAATTTAGGGTCAATTTCTATGGCATTAAAATTGTTTTTTACCACCGTCTGACAGAAGGAATCTATGGTGGAAATCGCCGCCCCGGACAGAAGTATCAGCTGCCGCTCCAGTCGGCGTATCATATTCCTGTCCCCATTCTGCCGGTCCATTTCCTGAGCAATAGCCTCTTGAAGCCGTTTTTGGATACGCTGCTTCATTTCCTCAGCCGCTGCTCTGGTAAAAGTAACCACCAGCAAGCGGTCCACATCCCAAGCGTGAGCATCCTTGGCCGGATCTCTTAAAAGATGGGAAACTACCCGTTCCACCAGCACCGCAGTTTTGCCGGAGCCTGCTGCCGCCGAAACCAGTATATTTTTCTCGTCATTATTAATTGCCAGCTCTTGTTCCTGTGACCATTTCACGGCTATTCCTCCTTCCCTGCTGTTTTATTATCATTGTTTTCCTGGATTTTTCCCTTAACCTGTTCGGTAATAAGCTCCATAATTTCAGCATCACTGCCACTAAGCCGGCGATAATCATAGCCCTCCAGCCGGGAATCAAAGCCACAGAGCGGATGATATTTACAATAGGTGCACGGAGTTTTCTTGTCTTTCCTATAAGGATTAATATCAATCCGTCCATCCAGCACCTGCTGGCCGGTATCCTTTAATATCAACTCTATGTATTCCATCAGCAGGGCAAAATCCTCCTGACTTTTCAGCATGCTCAGGCTTCGGGCATCAAATGTCGGATTTTTCTGCACATCCTTGTATTTAATCTTCAAAAAACGGCTCTTATTATCCGTATACAGGGTATTGTCAATCTGCTCGGCAATATACT
>CACZYN010000189.1 GCA_902785445.1 uncultured Anaerovibrio sp. | reverse complement strand
TCATGAACCGCCGCCGCAGCAAGCAGCCTTTGGAAATGCCAAGTGCTGGCAGTACCTTTAAACGTCCGGAGGGATACTATGCTGGTACCCTTATTGACAATACCGGCTTAAAGGGCTTGCAAGTTGGTGGTGCACAGATTTCTACCAAGCATGCGGGCTTTGTGGTTAATTCCGGTCATGCTACGGCTCAGGATGTTTTGGATCTGATCAAAGAAGTGCAGGATCGTGTGTTTAAGGAAAAGGGTGTAAAGCTTTATCCTGAAGTGAGAATAATCGGAGAACAGTAATGGGCGTGGAAATAGAGCGGAAATTCTTGATAGACAAAAATATTTGGCAGCCTGGTGTACCGGGAGTGAATATTCGTCAAGGCTATATTGTGGCCGATGAAGAACGCACGGTTAGGGTGCGCACGAAGGGTCAGAAGGGCTATCTTACCATCAAAGGTGTCACTGATGGGATTTCCCGCTTGGAAATGGAATATGAAATTCCCTATCAAGATGCTGAGAAGTTATTGAATGAGGTGTGTTTAACACCTTTAATAGAAATAGATGTATTTTATGGAGATAATGCCGGACTCATTGTGGCAGAGGTAGAACTTTCGTCCATTGATGAAAAAATTGATTTACCGGATTGGATAACTAGGGAAGTGTCCGATGATAAGCGCTATTACAATGCTTGCTTAATAAAGCAACCATTCAAAAATTGGTGATATTATACTATTTGTTTAAAAAATATTAACTTTTAAGCCTTTTCCTCTTGGACTATTGTCTTATTTGTGTTATTATAATACACGGTGAATTTACATATCTAAAAAAAAGTATGTGAAAAATTTGCCTCCTTGAAGCTTTTTTCAGCTTCAGGGAGGTTTTAATATGGTTTGGAAAGGAGTCATCGTTTTTTGTTTGGTAGTAAAAAAATATGTTCGTATAGCTTAGGTTTGTCCTTGGCGCTACTTCCTTATTCTCATGCTGCTGCTGATATGTTAGCAATACCGGATTCCGGTTCCTTATCAGCGACTATTAATGATGACAGAAGCTGGAAGCCGAAAGAAGATAAGGACGAAGTTGATGTAAATATCAATTTGGGTAATATCCAAATAGCCAATGCAGATGTGAAAATTAAAGTTAATGAAATCCAACTACGGGGCAATACGATATATTCCACGGAGAAATTAATGGCTCAGGTCAGCAATAACATACAGTCGGAAATGTCCTTTAATGATCTGTTGTCTGTTGCCCAGAGCATAACAGATTTTTATCGCAGTAAGGGATATATGACCACCATAGCTTATATTCCTACCCAGGACATTGTTCAGGGAACTGTAATAATCGACATTATGGAGGGGGCTTATGACGAGGTTTCCTTTGATAATTCTTCCAGACTGTTAACTAGTCGGGCTGCTGGCTTGGCCCAGCGGATAAAAAAGGATCGGGTTATTAATCGTCAGGAGCTGGACCGTGCCCTGCTGATATTAAATGATATACCCGGAATTAAAGCCCATGCCTTTCTTTCGCCAGGACAGGAGCATGGCAAGGCTAAGACAGTACTGAAGCTTACTGATATAGAAAAATCTGGTGGTTTCATTTACGCTGATAACTTTGGTAATCATTTTACTGGACGTAATCGTTTGGGAGCATTATATCATTGGAACAATGTTTCTCAGGTGGGAGATCAGCTGCAGGCCGGTTACCTGCGTAGTACCCAGGGGGATGATCTTCAGAATTTTTCTCTAAAGTATGAATTGCCTGTGTCTAATTTCGGAACCTTTGGCGGCTTGGAATATTATCGGACAGATTATGAGTTAGGTGGAAAATATCGCTTTATGAATGCCTATGGTAAGGCGGATACTTTACGGTTGTTTACCAAGACTCCTTGGAAGCGTTCCATAGACAATAATTTGTATTTTATATTCAATGTGGGTTATTCCAAGCTTACTGACCGGATAAAACTCTTTGGTACTGACAGTCGTAAACATGGGTATTTCTTGCGCTTCGGTTTGGATGGAGATTATAGAAACAAGACATATGCTTCTTCCTATAAGTTGATGCATACTGTTGGGCATATGTTTTTGGATTCCTCTGATGCGATAAATAATGATTTGTTTCACATTGATGGCGTGTATCAGAAAACCGTTTTTGATGGATTTTACATTCAAAGGCTTAGTGATAATTTGAATCTTCACTGCTCCTTGTCCGGGCAAAAATCCTGGACTAATTTGGATTCCTCGGAAAAATTCTATATTGGTGGCTATAACGGTGTACGGGCTTTTCCTCAGGGGGAGGCCAGTGGTGATAACGGCCTATTAGGTAATATTGAGCTTAGATACAATTTAGGGAAATCTAATTGGCAGTTGGCTGCCTTTTATGATGCCGGTTGGGTAAAATACATGCACGATAATCATGAGGGCCCAAATTCCCGCTATATTAATGGCGCTGGCGTGGGCATTATATGGCAAAAAACAGGCGGTGTGTACGCAAGATTGGATTATGCGTTGCCACTGGGTAATAAATTTTCGGAAAGCTATGGCCATAATATGAATGGTATTTGGTGGTTCCAAGTTGTGGCGAAAATTTGATTTGAATAAAATGTCAGGAAAGGAAGGTTGTTTTGTGAGTAAGAAGGAAAACTTGCGCCGTAAGATAATTGTTGGTTTGACAACAGCTTCGGTGTTGTGCAGCTCATACGGTACAAATATAACTTATGCAAATGTTGCAGATAATGCATTGCCTACAGGTGGATCGGTGGCATACGGTGATGCGACAATCAGTCAGGATGTTGATACATCTGTAATGAATATAGCTCAGACCAGTGATAAAGCCATTATCGATTGGCAGTCCTTTAACGTTGGTAGAGATGCTACGGTAAATTATATTCAGACATTGGATGGTAAACCTAATACAGCAGCTATGACCCTGAATCGTGTGGATGCGGCAGGCGGGCTGTCTGAGATAGCAGGTAATATCAACTCTATAGGATCCTTTATTTTGGTAAATCCCAATGGAACGGTATTTTATGACGGTTCAAATGTCAATGCAGCCGGTGTGGTGGTTTCAACTGCGGAAATAGATGAAAACGCCTTCAAAAACAATAAGCTGGTTTTTGCTCAAAATAAGGATAATAACAATAATATTATAGTTAACGGCACAATCAATGCGGCTACCAATGGTGCTTATCTTACAGGGGCAAATGGTATGCTGGCCAAAGTGATTAAAAACGTAGATGAATCAGTTTTGAATACCACTGATGTGCAGTTAGCAACGGGTTTTTCCTTTGCCAACAACACTATTCGTCTGGTAGCGGATGGTGATATTGCTGTGGGTCAGAACGGTGCGTTGCAGGCCACTACCACAACTACCATTGATGGGGACAAAACAGTTGGGGCAGAAGAATTTAGTGTAGAAGGCGACAGCTCTACCCGGGAAGGTTCTATAGTTTTGCGGGCAGACCAAAATGCCGATGATGTGGCAAATATTGATGCAAACGTCTTGGCCACTGCCGGCATAAATGATGCTGACATAACGGTTTATGATAAATCCAGCCGTGGTGTGGAAGGCAGTTTTAAAACGGCCAAGGTATATCTCAATAATGCGGACAGATCTCAGATAGCTTCCCAGAATGTCAGTGTTTATTATGATGCAGATATTACAGAGGCAGGAATTAACGGAACTGAGGTTAGTTCCTTGGGACTTTCTAATACTGCTAAAAATGTATTTACCCAAAAGGACTATTCTAAATATAGTGCAGAGGCTGGTAACTTAAAGAGTAAGGTGGCTCAGACCTTTGAGGGTGGCAACATAAAAAATCAGAATTATTCCATGCTGGTAAACGATATATATCAGTTAGAAGCCATTCAGGATGCAGCCTTTGGTAATATGGGAGGATCCTATGCCCAGGGCACCAGCTTTTCTGCCTTTGATACTGCAAATTGGAACGACGGGGCCGGATTCGTACCAGTTGGTAGCGAGTTGAAGCCATTCACCGGTTATTTTAGTGGTAATGGTGGATCTGCTACATATAAGATTTTGGATTTGCATATAAATCGCCCTGATGAAGATAATGTGGGGTTATTTGGCTTTGCCAGTGGTGCAGGCTTTGGTGCAGTTAATGTTATTGACTCCCTTATCATTGGTCGCAGCAATGTCGGCGGTATTGCCGGGCAGGCAGTAAATCATAGCCGGTTTGGCAGTAATACGGTGCGCAAACGGGTAAATGCTTACGACGGCCATACCACGGTTACTTCCAATCCAATAGCTATGTTTGGTTATAATGTTTATGGTGATGCCAATGTAGGCGGTATTGTGGGTAAAATGACGGACAGCTCTATACGGTATTCTACCAATGGTGCAACAATTATTGGTAATGATAATGTTGGCGGACTGGCCGGGGAAATAAATGGTGAAGCGGCTGGAGAAGCTTATGGCACTGGTTATTATGCCAACATTTATGATAGCCGGAATCAGGGGTATTATTCAGCTACTGAGGATGTTCAGCAGGGTTACGGTTTAGTTTTGGCTGCTCATGCCAATGCTGGC
>CACZYN010000188.1 GCA_902785445.1 uncultured Anaerovibrio sp. | reverse complement strand
TAATTCACGAATCATGCGAGCATTTTGTTTTAATGTATCATTATCCAGATAGGCCTTTAACAGGGCTGCCGCCACTAATATCAGCGCTATCAGGGCCACAATTAATGCCACGTAAGCAATACAATTGATACCTATTCCTAAGGGATCCATGGCATTAATGGCCTGATCTATCAGAATATTTACCTGTTCTTTATCCATTTGGTAACATCTCCATCATCTTTTTCAAGCCCATAATAAATACCGGCTCAACAAAAATCTTCTTCACATCCTTATCCTTTTCTGAAACATAATAGCTGTTAAGGCGCTTTAAGATGTCATGTCTAAGGTCATCGGTAATAGCAATTCCTTCACCCCAGATATGATTATCCCCATTAAATGCCTCCATAAAGCTGTCGATTTCATCCAAGGATTCCACCTTGATGCCCTTGGTGATATCATAGGCCGAAATAAAGGATGTCTTATCGCTTGCCGTACCATCAGTTACAAAACTGTTGCCGGCAATAACGGAGCTGGCAATATAATCATCCACATGCTTACCAAAGAGAGTTACCTTCTGCTTTTCTTCATCAAAGAACTCATCATCATTATGCGGACGCTGCTCGATCATACCACTGGCAACCTCCACCTTTGGCTGGCTGCTCAAATTGATGTTAAAGCGGGAATCCTCATCTAAACCGGAAGCCTTTATCATCATATTCTTAAGCACAGCCAAATACGGGTTGGCACTATTGAAGGTACCTCCTGTAAGCCAGGAGAAGATACGGGAACCATTACCACCCACAAAAATATCTGGTACATGATTTTCGGCATAAACTCCCTTGGCATGCAGTTCGCCCAACAAGCTGCCCAAATAGTAGAATATACCTGCCATGGCCATCTGGGACTGCTGGAGTACTTTCTTAACCTCTTCACGACCAGTGAGGTTCTTGAGGTTCTTAAGATATTCTTCGCTATGCTCCCGCAAATCGGCATCAATAATGGTCAAATACTTTTCCTGCTCGGCATCACTGCTATCTGGTAAATTTTTAACAAACAAGGAATAATTCTGATAGATTGGACGGAACAAATAGCGTCCGGCAAACTGAATGGAAGTATGATAAACAATCCGTCCTGGCTGGCCGCTAATAATGGAAATATCCGTAGTTCCGGCACCAATATCCAGGCAAATTGCCCCTTCGCTAAAGTTGGTGTCACTATGCCCCAGCTTATTGAAATAATACGCTGAAGCCTTGCTTTCTGGCCAAGGCTTAATGGTATCCATATCCCGATCTATTTCAAAGGAAGCATTATCGTAGGCATCGGTCACCGCTTCCTGACAGGTTGCCTCAAAGGCAAACTGCTGCTCCTTGGAAAAGGCCGTAGGGAAGGAGAAGTTCCACTTCAACTTATCTACTCCTCGCTGAGCGGCCTCAGCCAAGCTCTGCAAACAAATCTGCTTCACGTAAGCGGCCACCTTCCGCCGACCGATAGCGTCATCCTGCCACTTCAGATTAGTATCAATCCGGGAAGCCTGGGTCTTAAATTCATCAGTACGCTGAGTGGTCAGCCAGAATACATGTCCATCCTGCAATGGCAATAACTCATCGTGGAGCTTCTGAGGATTCAGAAGATGGAAAATACTCAAGAAAGAGCCATCCTGCTGATCCTGGGTTGAGGATGGAATGAAATTAATAAAGGTCATGTTACGAGCACTCTTACTGTTCATAACCTGGTAAAGATGTGGTTCAAATACCAATGGTTTGGCCTCTTTGCCACCCTCCCGGTAATACAACATGGTGCTGGAGGTACCAAAATCAATACCCATCTGCCAGGTAAGCTCCGGCTCTCTATGTACTACTGGCGGTGGAGCCAACAGCAACATACCGGTTTCCACCGGCTGAGCATAAGCACTACCATCCACTGTTGCAGTAACCGTACACAGCAAAGCCTCTGGGAAATCATCCATACGGCCAGTATAACGATTAGCCAAACCCTGCTCTGGAATATCCCGGGCAATGTCCCGACCATAGCACCAAGGAGAAACATAAACAAAGTCCTTGCCAACTTCCTGGGTTCCCTGGGTATTCTGGGCTTCACTGTTCTCATAGTAGAGATAATACTTGTTCCAGCCTTCCCGCCGGAAGTTTGGCCAAATCTCAATAACCGGTACATTGGTAGAAAGATATATGAGTTCATTTTTCGGATAATGCTTAATAAACTTATAGTCACTTGGCTGCCCATGTACACCGGACAATGGGAAGTTAAACTTAACCGTAATTCGGTCGCTGCTATTTTCAATAGCTATACGCTGAGCAATTTCCTCTGGAGTGAAATAATCCAACAATTCCCGACGAATTGGCAATATAGCACTTAAATCATCCGCAGCCAAAAGCTGGTCCCCGGCATATGGAAGGGAAGCCATTATTGCATCTCCTGGTTCCATTACAGTCATACGCTCGGTAAAGAAATCCTCTGGACGGCGGAATTCGGTCTTGCCCAAAACTGCATTACCCAGCTTATTCCGTTCACCCATAAGCATCTGATCGGTGACATCATTAGCCGAAATGCCTGGCCAAACTACCAACTGAGCTGCCGGAATACCCTCCTGGGAGGCAAATTCCCGCACCATTTCTGGTGATACCAACAGTATGTTACGGCCCGAATTACGCATTGGAGAAATCTGTAAACGAACAGCTGAATCCTCAGCAGTTGCCCCTTCGCCCTTTATGGACTGATTCAAGGAACGGAATACGCCTATGTTTAAGCCCAATTCCGCATCGATCAGGCGATAATCTCCACCCACACTGGCATCCCGCGTCTTTATATCATTGCAATATTCATCAATGCACCGCAAAAGATTCAAATATACAGGATTCTCCCGCTGACCATCAATCAGGCGCAAAGAATCGTATAACTTACGGCACCAGCAATGAAGCTCATCCAGCTCCTTTGGGGTCAAATTATCTATTGGGTCTGTTAAGGTAAAGCCATCATTACTCCATGGCACACTAAGCTGACCGCCAAAAGCAGTACTATAATCCGCTGCAGCCGAAACCAATGTGGTAGGAGAAGTAATAGCAATAGGGATTCCCTGATAATACAACACATAAATATCCGACCAAGTAGTATCATTACTCAGGGATTCCTTTGGTGCCAAAGCAGAAAGAACCTGTTCCAAACCGCTGTCTCCTTCACCAATATGAACAGCAGCAGCTGACAGATTTAAGTGTCGTACATCCTTAAGGGCAATCATAGCCAAAATGCAGCGCCACTCATTGCGTACCCGCTCATGAAGTCCCTTGACGAACTCCTGGGTTGATTTCTTTTGTTCATCAAACAGAGCCATCTGAAACAGTAGCGGTCTGGCCCAAACATCCGGAATGGAGTCAATATGTCCCACATCCTTGATAGAGCCACTTACTGCCAAGCTCTTAACCAACGCATTGAGGAAATCATGGGTTTCATCCTCCCATACACTGGCTTTGTCGGGATTTACCGCTGAATCCTCTTTTAATTTTGGTAATAATGGAAAATAACGTTCCTTAGCCATCTATCCTAAATCCTCCTCAATCCTTTGCACAGCAATCGTAAAGGGCCCGTAAAAAGCGACCAAACCCGCTGGAATTTGCATCATCCCGACCTGGATGCTCCGACAAACGATACCACAACTCATTCATGGTTATCCTGCTCTCTTCATCACAAATGCAGTACGCAAATTTTGTGGCATCCACCCGCGCCGGACTGGAAATAAAGGTATCCCGGCGGACCAAATCAATACGGCGATGATTTTCGCTGCTTTCAATTTGCTCCAACCAACGCACAAAGCTCTCAGCGTAGGCATCAAAATTCTTAACTTCATTGGTGTCCACATCAACACCATTAAAGTAATCCACAAACCATGGGTACTTGTAGGTCTTCTCCTGACCGGATGCTAACGGACTTAGAATAGGTCTTATTAAATGCAAGTAACTGAAAATAAACCGTACGAACTGGCCGAAACGGTCTTTAACCCGA
>CACZYN010000187.1 GCA_902785445.1 uncultured Anaerovibrio sp. | reverse complement strand
CGGACAAATCCGTGGGAAAATCCGTGCCGCTGACCATGTCCACCTGCAAACCATCCCCGAAGCGTTTTCTGAGCATACGGGGAATTTTTACCCGACCAATATCCTCACTTAGCGGGGCATGGGTACAGCATTCGGCAATCAACACCCGGGAATGCTCCGTAAGCCGGTCAATAAATCGTGCACCGTCAGCATAGTAGGACAAGTCCCCCTTATAGGCCGCGAACAGCACCGAAAAGGAAGTCAGTCGGCTTTCCTTTGGCTTATGCTCATAAACAAATTTAAAGGCCTGGGAGTCGGTGATAATCAATCCCGGAGCTTCCTTTAAACCAGCCAAGGTCCGTTCCATTTTATCCGTGGTGGTACATACCACCGTGCACTTGCGGTCCAGCAGCTCCCGGATGGTCTGCACCTGAGGCAGTATCAGTCTGCGCTTGGGTGCCTGAATATCCTGGGGCATTACCAGCAGGACCACTTCCTCCTCATTCACCAGGGAACCAGTAATAAATTCCTTGTCATAATCCTCAGGCATAAGCCGGGCCAGGGTTAAACGCATTTTTTCGATATCCTTCCCCGTTGCCTTCCCGCAATCCAAGGAAATCAGTTCTGCCTTGCCCCCCTTTAAATGCCCTGCCAGAGCATCCTTTATCCCCTGAATGTTTTCCTCAGAGGCCCCAAAGGAATTAATCACACATAAAAGGGGGATATTTTTCTTTTTGAATAAGTCCACCAGCTCATATTCCTGGCGATAGTCCCCGCCACCCTGACTGGGAAATACCACCAGGGCTATATCTGCCTTGTCCATGGCAATTTGTGTCTTTTCCCGCCGCTTTTCTCCCAAGACGGTATAATCTTCCAGTCCTGCCGTATCAATGATGACGCAGGGCCCCAAAGGATTGATTTCCATAGCCTTGTACACCGGATCCGTGGTGGTACCAGCCACCTCCGATACTATGGATACCTCATGGCCGGTAATGGCATTTATCAAGGTGGATTTTCCGCTGTTGGTCCGGCCAAAAATCCCGATATGCAGCCGATTGGCATTTGGTGTTGAATGTAATTCTGCCATATTAAAACCTAAAATCCCGTTTTCCGTTACTGATATCCTCTAAATGCTCCATGGCGATTTTTCTGACCTTTTCATTCGGAATTCGTTCCAATTCCCTGTTTATCATAGCCAGCCCCTTCGCCTTGGTATCCTCACTGGCATAATCCTCCAAATACTCCTTCAGAGTCAGTAAGGCATTCGGATGACAGCAGTTTAAAATCTGCTTGTTCTTGCACAGGGTCATAAACCGGTCGCCGGTACGACCTTCCCGATAGCAAGCGGTACAGAAGCTTGGTACATAGCCCAGGGTAATCAACCAATTCAGTACTTCATCCAGAGTCCGCCGATCGCTGACATCAAACTGGGCGGAATTGTCATCCTCCGGCTCTTCCTCCACATAACCTCCTACGCTAGTGCGTGAAGCGCCACTTATTTGGGATATTCCCAAAGCCAGGGCCTTTTCCCGGACAGCCTTACCCTCACGGGTAGAAATTATCATACCGGTATATGGCACAGCCACCCGAATAAGGGCAATTATTTTCTCAAACATCTCATCACTGAGGCTATTATCAAAGGCAGTTGGATCAATGTCGTCAGCTTTTTTCACCCGTGGCACACTGATGGTATGGGGCCCTACCCCGTGGGCAGCCTCCAGATGCTCGGCATGCATTAAGAGCGCCGCAAACTCGTAGCGATAGCTTTCCAGACCAAAGAGTACACCCAAGCCCACATCATCTATACCACCTTCCATGGCCCGGTCCATAGCCTCCGTATGATAGGCATAATCATGCTTTGGTCCGGTAGGATGCAATGTCTCATACGACTCTTTGTTGTAAGTTTCCTGGAACAAAATATAGGTGCCAATGCCCGCCTCCTTCAACTTGCGATAATTTTCCACCGTGGTAGCGGCAATATTCACATTCACCCGGCGAATGGCGCCATTTTTATGCTTAATATCATAGATAGTCTTAATGGAATCCAATACATACTCAATAGGATTGTTTACTGGATCTTCCCCCAGCTCAATGGCCAGCCGCTTATGCCCCATATCCTGCAGGGCAATAACCTCCCGGCGAATTTCTTCCTGGGTCAGCTTTTTTCGGCTAATATGCTTGTTTTTCATATGATATGGGCAATAGAGGCAGCCATTCACACAATAATTGGACAGATACAGAGGAGCAAACAATACTATACGATTGCCGTAATATTCCTCTTTTATCTGTTTAGCCAGGTCATAGACTTCCTGCATTTTCTCCTCATTGTCACAGGCCAACAGCACCGAGGCTTCCCGATGGGTTAACCCCTTTCCCAGCTTGGCCTTGGCAATAATTTCATCCAACACCTGCAGGTTGTCCTTGTTCTCATCGGCATACTTGAGCGTTGCCCGGACTTCCTCATCCGCAATAAACTCTTCTGCCTTTAAAGATTTTGCATCATACATATAATCACCCACCAATATAATCTCCTCTGTCACAGACAATGCTGTAACCAAGTTTATCCACCCGATTTTTTAAACATACAATACACTCGGCCGCTTCTTCCCCAGTGCAAATTTTCTTGTCATACAAGGCATACTTATCCCGCACCCCTTTCGGGGACAGATTAGGCATCACCACATTGGCTCCAGCCATGAGGCCTTTTTCCCTTCCCACAGGGTCAATGGTACCCAAGGCCGTGGTGGCTGGCAATAACACCTGGGGCAGGAGAAGCCGTATAATGGCCAACAGCCGCACCGTCATTTCCACCGTCCCGGCGGTTTTATCGCCAAAGGGGGTATCCTGCTGGGGAATAAAGGGACCTATTCCCACCATGTGAGGATTTAATTCCCGTAAAAATTGCAAATCCTCATACAAAGTATCCACTGTTTGCCCTGGGGACCCCACCATGAAACCCGCTCCCACCTGAAAGCCAATTTCTTTAAGATTGTACAGGCACTCTTTACGGTGGGACAGGGATAGTTCCGCTGGATGAAGCTTTCCATAATGGGCTTCATTAGCGGTTTCGTGGCGTAACAGATACCGGTCCGCTCCAGCCCTATAATAGTGCTCATAGCTGGCCCGGGATTTTTCCCCAATGGACAGGGTTACGGCACAATCCGAATATTGGCTCTTAATGGATTCAAGCAAATCGCAAATGATGTCATCCGTGTAAAAGCCATCCTCGCCTCCTTGTAAGACAAAGGTTCGAAAGCCTAATCTGTAACCTTCTCCACAACAAGCCATTATTCCTGCTTTATCCAAACGATACCTATGGATTTTTTTGTTATCCCGACGAATGCCACAATAGTAGCAGTTATTCCGACAATAATTGGTAAATTCAATGAGTCCCCGGATATATACATCCTTGCCGTAAACCCGCTGACGAACTGCTGTTGCCCGCTCCATAAGGTAATCATTTTCCTGCCCGGTCAAAAGAAGCTCCAGCTGCTCTCTGGTAATATTCTGTTTTGTCTCTATAGCCTCAACGATAGAAATAAAACCATCCCCTGTCATACACACTCGTTATATATGGTAGTACTTTAAATAAATCTTATCAATACTCAAAACTACGACTTCTTGCTAAAATTTCATTTGATAACACTAATAATATTATACTTACAAAAGCAAAAAGGAGCCATACCGACTCCTAATTTTTAGATTGTTTAATATTGCTATTTGTTCACCTGTATTTCGTCCAGTTTAGTTCCATCAGGTAAGTAGCAGCGGACAATGATAGTTTGGCCAGCTACTTCCATGGTGAGATAATTGTCTGTCTCCGGCTGCGGGGCTACCACCTGATCCAGAGCATGATCCGTCCAAAGATTATCATAGCGAACATTACCGGCTACCCCCGTGAGAATGTAGAGAGGTCCCTTGGGGTTATGCTCCCCCTGCCAAATATGTCCCCGATTACGGTAGGTATGGAGATGGGCCGTAAAAACAATATCCACTCCATACTGCTCAAAAATAGGCATCAGGGTAACCCCTT
>CACZYN010000186.1 GCA_902785445.1 uncultured Anaerovibrio sp. | reverse complement strand
CTTTTGCCACAACCGGATTCACCAACAATGCCCAAGATTTCTCCTTGACTCAGATCAAAGCTCACACCCCGAACCGCTGTTATATCTCCCCGATAGGTGTGGAAGCCAACGGATAAATTATCTACTGACAGTATATTATTCATCACCTAAGCTCCCTTCTAACGCCGCAGTTTCGGATCCAAAGCATCCCGCAGTCCATCACTGAAAAAGTTAAAAGCCAACATGGTAAGGCTTATGGCCAAGGCAGGAAACAGCAACTGCAATGGATAGGAACGCAGGGAATTAATGCCATCAGAGCAAAGAACTCCCCAGCTGGCCATAGGCGCCGATACCCCTAAGCCAATAAAGCTTAAAAACGCCTCGGTAAAAATGGCATCAGGAATGGATAAACTCAAGGAAACGATAATTACGCCCACGGAATTGGGTATCAAATGCCGAAACAGTATGCGAAAGGAACTGGCCCCCATACTTTGGGCAGCCAGGACAAACTCCTGCTCCTTGATTTTCAGCACTTCCCCCCGGACTATCCGGGCCATTTGCAGCCAATAACTGATGCCCAGGGCGATAAAGATATTCATCAATCCCGGCTTAAATACCACCATTAAGAGAATTACGTATAACAGAGTGGGAACGCTGTAAAGAATATCCACAATATTCATCATAATGCGGTCCGTCCGGCCACCTATAAAGCCGGAGATACCACCATATATAACCCCGATAAACAAATTTATCAGACTGGCTACCACGCCAATAGACAAGGAAATACGGGCACCGTACAATACCCTGATAAACATATCTCTCCCCAAATTATCCGTACCAAAATAATGCTCCAGGGAAGGTCCCAAATTAGTCTGGGTATAATCCTGATTTTCATAGGAAACACTGGAAAACATAGGAATGAACAAGGCGGCCAGCATGAGCAAAATAATAAAGCCCATGCCCAACATAGCGGTTTTGTCCTGCTTTAAGCGCAGCCAGGCATCCTGCCAATAGCCCAGGGAATTAGCCGGCATCTCCGCTGCCAAAGAGGTATTCTGTCGCTTCAGGGGTGTAAAATCATATTTATTATCCATAATTAATCCTCCCCCTGTCCCAGTTTAATTCGTGGATCCAAGAGCGGATACACAATATCCACCAGTATGTTCATCAATATTATGATGGCACTGTAAAATATTGTCACACCAAGAATAACTGTATAATCCCGGTTATAAATGCTGGTAACAAAATAACTGCCCAGCCCCGGAATAGCAAATATGGTTTCGATGACAAAGCTGCCCGTCAAAATACTGGCCACCATAGGTCCAATATAAGTAACCACTGGAATCAGAGCATTAGGCAGAGCATGACGGAATAAAACATACATGGTACCCAATCCCTTGGCCCGGGCTGTCTTAATATAATCCTGCCCCAAAACATCCAGCATACTGGAACGGGTCAGACGGGTAACAAAGGCCATGGGCATTACAGCCAAAGCAAAGGCCGGTAATATGCGGCTTTGCCAGCCATTCCACAGGGCCGCTGGGAACCAGCCCAGCTTCATGGCAAATATATCCACCAGCAGAGCCGCCAACACAAAACCGGGAACCGCAATGCCCACCGTGGTCAATAAATTAACCGTTTTATCCGGCCAATTATTCCGCCGATAAGCAGCCAAAATTCCCGCTGGTATGCCCAAAAACAGGGCGATAAAAATGCTTTCCATGCCCAGCTCAAAGGACACCGGGAAGCTCTCACTGATAATATCATTTACGGATCGGCCCACATACTTAAAGGAAGGACCCAAATCACCGGTAATAACGTTGGCTACATAGTCCTCATACTGCTTTAACAACGGATCATTTAATTTATACCGAGCTTCAATATTGGCCTGAACCGCTGGTGGCAGGCTTTTTTCCTGAGTAAATGGCCCGCCAGGTATGGCATGCATCAGAAAAAATGTCACCGTCATGACAATCCAAAGCACAATTATGGAATTTAACAATCGTTTACCAAGATATTTTAGCACTTCGGCTTCCTCCAACTACTTCTATTCCCATCACAAGGCACGGCAAAGAGCATTCATTACCTTTTCTTCCCAAATAAAATTATTACTGAATTCGCCATGGCTTCGCTCATCATCCTCTGCCATGCCCACGCCATTCATAATATACACAAAACCACTCTTAGTACCAGGTATAAAAAACATGCCGGAATACAGTCCAAAGGCTTGTCCTGTATGCCCCACCAGAAAAATATCATGACGCTGGCAAACTCTGGCCGGGGAATCCCCCCTAATTTGATACAAACCCAATCCATAGGACAGCAACGTATCGTCACCGGTATCCCCATTACTGCCGTTATAGCTCCATTGGGCTTTGGTCATTTCATTAATTGAAGTTTCTGATAAAAAGCTTTGCCCGCGAAATTCGCCCTTATCCATCAGCATAATCAAGGTATTGTACATCCCCTCCAGGGAAATGCGCAATCCACCCTGAGGGGCAAAAAAAGTGGCATTAGTACCAGGAAGATAATTCTCCAAAGAATAAACCTGAGGATCATCATGCAAGGCATAGGGATTTTGCATAGTGACGGTATCTTCCGCTGGCTGCCCCTCACGAAAATCATCCATAACTGGCCGCCAAGGCATGTCATCCCGCCACTTTCCTTCAATATCCCTTTTCTGATAGAGGGTCCCTAGACTGGCAAATTCAGTGGCCGATAAATTTCCCGGCAAATAGCCGCCAGTGATGTCCAGTTCCCTTAACACATGATTTTGCAAATACTGGTCAAACCGTTCCTTGGTAACTGCCTCAATAATGGTGCCTAACAGACCGTAATTGAGATTACAATAGCAGAAAAACTCTCCTACCGGTTCCGAAGCTGGGGAAAAATGTGCCCCGTCCTCATAAAATTTGCCTTCTGGAATAAAAAAAGCCCGTATGGAATATCCGGGAGGAATACAATAAACTACACCATCCCGCAGACCAGAAGTGTGATTTGCCAACATGCGCACGGTGATTTTCACATCAGGAAACTCCGGGTGCCGGAGCTTATACCCCAGATAATCGCTGACATCAGCATCAAGATTTAACTTCTCTGCCTCCACCAACTGCATGATGGCATAAATTGTAAACTGCTTGGACACCGAAGCAATACGAAAAAGAGAATCCGCCTTAAACAGCTTTGGTTGAGCGCCAAATCCCGCATACCCACCACAAAAGCTAAATACCGGCTTACCCTCTTTTATCAGCACAGCTCCCAAACCGGGAACCTGGGTATAGTGGTTCCCCACCATATCCCGTAATTCTTTTTCCAATAAATCGAACTCACCCATTAGATTGCCTCTTTATTTGGGATATATACAAATTCGCACGTTATTATCCACATGCTGTAAAATCTTTATCATATTTTCCTCACTTACAGCTACACAGCCGTGGGTATACTGATCCTCCCCAAAACAATGAAGAAAAATATACGAACCCAGTCCTTCCTTGCATTCCCGATTATAATCAATAAACAAGCCGTAGTTAAACTGCGGTGCTCCATTGTTCATCGGATCCAAATCCAATTTATCCAGCACCTCTTTAGACAGCTCCCTGTCATCAATCAGCTTATTGTAATAGGCCCCATCTGCACAGAAAATATGCTCGTCCAACAGCAGATAATCAGCCTTGGTACCTGGATTCGGCTCAATTCCGGCAGCGGTAAAAATGCCATAATCACCCCGCGGAGTTTTCATATCCCCCTCAACGGTTTTACCCAGGCCGTTTTTACCCACATAACCGGCGCAGGACAACACCTTTTCCCACTGGTTATCCATGTCCTTTTCGTATAATTCCAGCTGGGCATCAGTGCCTCCCTGATATTTTACAAAAATTAGCTGTTTAACCCGCTGGTTAGTTTGATATTTGGCCAAAATATTATCCCAAAAGGGCGTATTGCTTGCATTGGCAATCTTGCCATTGCTTATCATAAGGACACAAAATAATAGGTGGATTTTTGGTATGTTGTGATAAATAATCAATTTGCTGACATCTACAATCAAAGAAATG
>CACZYN010000185.1 GCA_902785445.1 uncultured Anaerovibrio sp. | reverse complement strand
TCCCAACAATTTTCTGCTCTTGATAGCACCGTAAATTTTCTCTGCCAAAACATCAGCAGGATCATCCCAGGTAACCTGAACCTTGTCGGATGTAGGTGGGAATATACGCTGAACCTGAGTTGCGGAACCATTCAGACCATAGTTGTTCTTGTTCTGGTCTTCCATATCCTTTAAGGTGTACATAATGATTTCGCGATTTTCAGTGTCCTTCTTCTTCAAATAAGATGGAAGGCGTGGCTGTACAATATCCTTCTGAACAGTGATCAGGCATGGGAAGGAAACCTTCAAATGCTCAATATCCTGCGCCATTTCCATATCTACAAGTATATTGTCACCCTCAACGCCTTTAATCTCTTTTACATTACAAACACATGGAATATCCAGCTGCTCGGATACCTCAGGGCCAACCTGAGCTGTATCACCATCGGTAGTCTGGAGTCCACAAAGAATTATATCAAATTTGCCAAATTTCTTGATACCCTGGGCAAGAGTATGTGCGGTAGCCAGTACGTCAGCTCCGCCAAATGCCCGGTCAGATACGATTGCTCCGGCATCTGCCCCCATTGCATAAGCTTCTTTGATGATTGCCTGAGCCTGTGGTGGTCCCATGGTGATTACACTCACTCGTCCACCATACTTTTCTTTCAATTTCAGTCCACATTCAAGTGCGTACAAATCGTAAGGATTCATCTTACTATCTGCACCATTGCGTTTCAATACTCCGGTAACAGGATCCACCTCTACCTTATTGGAGCCTGGAACCTGTTTAATACACACCAGAATTTCCATGAATAGTCCTCCTCATACTTTTCATTACACCACTTTAGGTGTTACATCTGGAGCTGGTTGGATCTCACCCGCCCCAGATGAATAATCCCTTATGTTTTATATTATAACGCAGTTGTTCAGTTTTTTACAGTTTTTCCGCCAGTATATCGGCAATATGTTTAACCTTTATGCCAGTATTCTGATTATCCAAACCGCCACCGATCTGCATCATGCAGGATGGACAAGCAACTACGCAAGTTGTAGCACCAGTATCCTTTATGTTTTGAACCTTTTCCTCCAACATAGGGATGGAAACCTCGGCATACTTCATACCAAAGGAACCAGCCATACCACAGCACTTGTCACAATTCTTCATTTCTACCAGTTCAACGCCAGGAGTAGCATCCAGCAATGCCCGTGGCTCCTCATAGATGCCCAGACCGCGCTTCATATGGCAGGAATCATGATAAGTAACCTTTTCGCCGCCAGCCGCCGGCAGAAGCTTGCCTTGAGCCTTGTATTCCGCAGCCACAAAGCTGGAGAACTCCTGCACCTTAGCACAGAATGCCTTGGCTCTTGGACCCCAAACTGGATCATCAGCAAAGAGCTGTTCATAAGTTTCCTTCAAGGTTTCTGCACAGGTTGGGCAGGAAGAAATTATTACATCAGGTTTTACTGACTCTAAAGCTTCAATGTTTCGCTTAGCGGCTTTCTTACCTGTCTCTCGGTCACCCACACCGATTATTGGCTTACCACAGCAGCTCTGTCCCATTGGATAAACGACTTCCATACCCAGATGCTGAAGAACCTTTACCACATTTTCACCGGTATCGGCAAAAACGAAGTCTGTGTTACATCCACTGAAGAAGGCCACCTTCTTCTTTGGATGGGATGGATTCTTCTTTTCCAATTTCGCCATACGATCCCGCAGCGGATTAGACGCAATGGTTGGTAAGCTGCGTCCCTTGGTCATTCCCGCAAAGAACAGCGGCAGATGACGAATGAACTTACCTGATTTAAATGGTGCCTGGCCCACAGAACCAGCCTTCAGCAGCAGCTTATGGAACAAGCCACGGTCATTCAATACGTTATCAAAGAATGATTTATCCATGGATGGTGCACCATGCTGCTTAACATACCGATTTCTGAGCTCATCAATGAGATCAGGAATTGGAATCTTACCTGGGCAAACCGTGGTACAGGTCCGACAGCCAATGCACAAATCACTGAATTCCTTAAAGTTATCGATGCCATTCAATAAACCTGTCAATATAGCCCCGATACCGCCGGAATAAATATGACCATATACATGGCCACCCACCAAGGTCCAGATTGGGCAAACATTCAGGCAGGAAGCACAGCGTACACACTGATATACCTGCTTCATTACCGGATCATGGGCAGCTTCCAAACGACCATTGTCCAAAAGGATAACATACTGCTTGCGGTCTTCCTCAACCCACTGGCCATCCTTTTTGTACATAACCGGCGTTGGTCCGTCAATCATGGTCATATAGCTGGTCATCTTCTGGCAGGTACCATTTCTTGGCAGCAACCGTAAAATTTTCGCCGCATCCTCTGTTTTTGGGATAAGCTTTTCATAACCAATAAGAACTACATGTATTCTCGGCAAAGTAGTTACCAAGCGGGCATTACCTTCATTGGTTACCAAGCCAATGGCACCGTTTTCCGCAATACCGAAGTTAGCACCGGTGATACCCATATCTGCCTGCAGGAATTCCTGCCGCAGGGTCTGGCGGGCTTTCTGGATCATGTAAGGTATGTCTTCACCAGGAACCTCCTCCTGAAGCTCCTTTTCAAACATTTCAGCACATTGATAACGATTAAGATGAATGGCCGGCATAACCATGTGGGATGGTTTGTGACCAGCTATAGCAATCATCCACTCACCAAGATCGGTTTCCTTAACCCGAATATCATTCTCTGTAAAGCATTCATTAAGGTGGATTTCTTCCGAAGCCATGGACTTGGACTTAACTACACGTTTAACACCGTTTTCCTTACATATTTTAATAAGGAACTTTTTAACCTCGTCTCCATCCTTAGCTCTGAAAACTTCACCACCACGAGCCCGAACATTTTCCTCGAACTTATCGGCCAATTCCTCAATATGGTCTACAGCATCAGCCTTCATACAACGGAGGTTTTCCCGAAGCTCCTCAATATCTTGCCCAGCATAGGATTTCAGGCGAGAACCAGGATACTGGTCCGCGAACCGGGAAAGGGCATCCTGCATTACCTCATCCTGAAGCTTGGCTTTTATTTCCTTCTTTAAATTACGCTCAGCCATCAGTGTGCCCCTCCTTCATTTTCCACCGCTATTATAATGAGTCGGTTTGGTCCATGAACGCCCAGACTCAGCACCCGTTCAATATCTGCCGTCCGACTAGGGCCAGTCACAAATCCGCAATAACCCTTATTAAATACCTTGCCGATTATCTGACAGGCTGCAGTAACATTTTCTACCATATAATTAGCATTTACGAACACAACATTTACAAATGGCAACATGCTGGTTACCCTGGCTTCATAGGAAAAATTATCCACACACAGACTGCCGGTCTCTCCAACGCCGAACTCTGCTGTGGAAATTCCCACATCAGCACTGTCCGCATGCTCAGCAATAGCAAATTTCTCCGTATAAACCTTGGTATCCTCCGTACCAAGCCGGGAATAAATTCCTGCCAGCACGGAATTTTCTTCGCCCCCTACAGCGATGATTTCCTTTGGTGAGAACTCCTTTAAAACTTCCTTTAATGTCTGCTCAGCCGCTGCATAATCCTGTACTTTGTATATCTCCGCCGCAGCAAGCTTGGCATTTTCTTCGAAGGATTGCCAGTATTTAGCATCTACTAAGCCATTAATAAAAGCTTCACCAGCCCAGTTTGCACACACTTTTTTCATTAAATACTCTCCCTTCAGAGAAATTCATCCAATAAAATCATCTAATAAAAATCGTCAAACCATTTCCACTTACAACTTATTATAATAGTTGAAAAATTGTCTGTCAATACGACAAAATCCCTTATAAACAATTTTAAATCAAAGGTAAATGAGTTTAAACTTTAGAAAAATATTCAGACAATTTTATATATTTTTCTTGATTAATGGCAATTTATAACATATAATTATCACAAAATATAATACAGATATTTATTTTTTATAAATATGCGTAAGATTCATCTTACAAATTTGGGGTTCATTCATAATATATCATTAATCAGACCTGTTTCCACTTATGG